>JALGTS010000157.1 GCA_029821255.1 Candidatus Zipacnadia bacterium | reverse complement strand
AGCGGAGGTGGATGAGCAGATGAAGATAGGACTGGTCGGTCTGCCTGGCAGTGGTAAAACCACTTGTTTCCGTTTGCTCAGCGGCCAGCAAGCTGAGCGGGGTAGCCCAGGCTCCCAAATTGCGGTAGTACCAGTGCCTGATGCCCGCACCGAGCGCATCTATGAGTTGTGCCATCCAGCCAAAATGGTTCAGCCGGAGGTTACCTTTGTGGACCTGCTGGCCTTGCACAGCGGTGACAGTGGGACTGGCGAGGAGCTTGAGCTGGTAAAGGTGGCCGGGGATGCCGACGCCTTTGCCATTGTCGTGCAGTGCTTTGGTGAACTGGATCACCGCGGCCAGCCTCTGAACCCCAAAAGCGATCTGGAGACCGTGCTGCTGGAAATGGTGCTGACGGACCTGACTATCGTCGAGCGCCGCCTGCGAAGGCTGGAAGGTAAATACGGCAACCTCAGCCAGCACGAAAAGTGGGAACAAAAGATGCTGTCCCGCTGCCAGCGGTATTTGGCTGACGGCCAGCGGCTGCTGGAAGCAGAATTTACTAACGAGGAAGAGAAGCTGTTGCGTGGCTTCTCATTGCTGACCATGAAGCCCCTGTTGGCTGTTTTCAATGTGGCCGAGACTGATCTAAATGGAGAGGATGCCGCCGAAGCCTGCCAGTTGGCGGAGGGACAAGGGTTGGGGACGATCACCCTGTGTGCAGAACTGGAAGAGGAGATTGCACAGCTTTCCGCTGATGAGCAGGCTGATTTTGTGGCTGACTTCGGCCTCTCGCAGCCCGGGCGGGATCGCTTCATTCGTGCTGCTTATAATCTGCTGGATGTTGTCACATTCTTTACGGTAAACGAAAACGAGGCGCACGCCTGGACGGTTACGCAGGGTACCACTGCTCTGGAGGCCGCCGGCAAAATCCACAGCGATATGGCACGTGGCTTTGTCCGCGCTGAGGTTATCCCGTTTGAGGCCCTGGAAGAGTATGGCTCAATGGCTGCCTGCCGGGAGGCTGGCGCAGTGCGCCTGGAGGGACGCGACTACCCGGTCCAGGATGGCGATATCCTGTATATCCGCTTCACTCGATAACTGAAACGGCTACCGCCGTATGCCAGCTATTGCTCCGACAATCTGGTCAGAAGATTTACTCGTCGTTGAGCTGCCCGATGGGCCTCCTGCGTACCTGGTTTGTGGAGCACTTCAGGATCAGCCCCACCCATTCTTGCTTGACAGCGCAATGGCTATGGATCGCTACGGCCGATATTCTTATGCCGGCTGTGATCCCTTCCTGATCATCACGAGCAAGGACAGCCAAATCACCACTACTGACCGAAGCCAGACAATAGTCCAGCAAGGCGAGCCTTTTACTGCTCTGCAACAGATAATGAAGCGCTATGCACTGCCCTCAGTGAAGGCTCCTACACCTTTTTGGGGTGGTGCTGTGGGTTATTTTGGCTATGACCTATGCCATTTCATTGAGGACCTGCCGCGCACGACGGTTGACGATATCGGCATGCCCGACCTGTATATGGCCCTCTATGATGTGGTGTATGCTTATGACGAGGTCAATCAGGTCGGTTACCTACTCAGCACGGGTCTGCCGGCAGCAGCTGGCTCCGAACGGCGAAAGCAGGCCCGGGCGCGCGCTGAGCAATTGCTAAGCTGGATCCGGTCGGTTGATAGCGCAGATTGCAGCTCCGCTCTGCCAGCGACATCAGCGGACTTGCAGAGCAACTTCACCCGTGAAGAGTACCTGGCTGCTATAAGCCAGACCAAGGAATACATTGCTGCCGGTGACATTTTCCAGGCCAACATTTCACAGCGATTCCAGGCCCCGTTGCAGATAAGCCCGTGGAAGCTGTATCTCCGGCTGCGCCAGGTCAATCCAGCCCCCTTTGCTGCCTATCTGGACTACGGCACAGGCTACGTAGCCAGCGCCTCTCCGGAGAAGTTTCTGGAGGTGAGGGACGGTTGGGTACAGACCCGCCCCATCAAGGGCACCCGGCCGCGTGGAAGGACACCGGAAGAGGATGAACGCCTGGCCCAGGAGCTTCTGGCCAGCGAAAAGGACAATGCCGAGCTGGTAATGATCGTTGACTTGGAACGCAATGACCTGGGGCGAGTCTGCCGGTTCGGTACCGTTCGCGTCCCGGAGTTGATGGTGCTGGAAAGTTATCCCACAGTTCATCATCTTGTTGCTACGGTAACTGGGCAACTCGCTGAGGGCTGTGACAACATTGACCTGATGCGGGCGGTCTTTCCGGGCGGCTCAATAACCGGCGCGCCCAAGGTGCGCTCTATGGAGATAATTGACGAGCTGGAGCCGACCCAGCGTGGCGTCTACACCGGCAATATCGGCTACCTGGGCTTTGCTGGCCAGATGCAGCTTAGCATTGTAATTCGCACCATCGTTGCCACAGGTGGCACCGCTTACTACCAGGTCGGCGGAGGCATCGTCGCCGACTCGGAGCCGGCTGCCGAGTATCAGGAGACGCTGGACAAGGGCAAAGCACTTGCTGAGGCACTGCGCGGGGCGCCAGTCTCGCGACAGACTTGCGGGACCTGACTATTATGGTATTGCTCATAGACAACTACGATTCGTTTGTCTACAACCTCTATCAGTATTTAGGCGAGTTGGGCTGGGAACCGGTGGTTTTCCGCAACGACGCTATTGATTGCGCTGACATCCGCCGCCTTGCTCCTACGCACATCATCATCTCCCCGGGGCCCTGCACACCATTGGAGGCAGGTATCAGCAATCGGGTAATACAAGAGTTTGCCGGCCGGATACCGATTTTAGGAGTCTGCCTGGGGCATCAGTGTATCGGGCATGTATTCGGGGCGCGGATTGTCCGAGCGCCGCGTCTGATGCATGGCAAGACGTCTATGATCTATCACGAAGGCATGGGTGTGCTTCGGGGACTGCCCTCGCCTTTTCGCGCCACTCGCTACCACTCGCTGGTTGTTGATCCCGATACACTGCCGGACTGCCTGGAGATCACCGCTCGCACCGACTGGGGCGAAATAATGGGACTGCGCCACCGTGACTTTCTGGATTGCCCGGTAGAGGGTGTCCAGTTCCATCCTGAGGCCATCCTTACCGAGGTCGGCCATGATTTGCTGCGCAACTTTCTGGCTTATCCCAGAGGAGGTGCAGATGCCTGAGCTTGTCTGGCACAACGGGCAGATATTTCATCCTGAAGATGCCCGGTGCAGTTGTCTGGACCGTGGCCGACTATATGGTGACGGCTTGTTCGAGACTATGCGTGCCTACCAGGGAAAGATCTTCCGACTGGGAGCTCACCTGCAGCGCCTGGCCAGCGCAGCCGACAAGATCCATCTGGCGCTGTCGATGACCGATGAGGAGCTGCAAACGGCAGTTCACAAGACACTGAAAGAAAGCGAGCTGACCTCTGCCTATATTCGCCTGACCGTGACGCGGGGAGTGGGGGGTAACCCCTCTCAGTTGGATGCATCCACTGCTTCAGTGACCATCTGGGTGCGACCGTTTTCCGGCTATCCTGCTGAGCTATACAAAACTGGTATGTCGGCGCTGCTATCACAGACGCGGCGCAACGAGTATTCCCCGCTGTCCAACCTGAAGACGCTGAACTACCTGGACAACCTGCTGGCTCGGGTCGCCGCGCAGCGTGCTGGCGCTGATGAGGCCATCTTGCTCAACACCTCTGGACAGTTAGCAGAGGCCGCGGCGAGCAATCTGTTCATAGTGAAGGATGGCTGCGTGCTCACGCCGCCGATTGAAGCAGGAATTCTCCCAGGCATTACCCGTGCCTGTGTGTTGGAGTTATGCCGGGCTGAGGGAATTAGCATCCAGGAACGACATCTGGAACTGCACCAGCTCTCGGCAGCCGAGGAGGCATTTGTGACCAATAGCCTGATGGAAGTTAT
>JALGTS010000156.1 GCA_029821255.1 Candidatus Zipacnadia bacterium | reverse complement strand
CGTCTGTGCAATTTCGCACCCATCCCACCAGTGCTAATTCCTTGGCATTTCGGACAACAAAGTACCTGAATCCTACTCCTTGCACTCGTCCAGTTACGAAAATGTGCGCTCTGCTAATCTTGCACATAGATATCGCTCCCCGGCAGATTATTGAGGCCGGCTGCGGGGAGAGCAGTTGGTCAATTATAGTTTCTTAACCAATATGAGCCACTCGGTGAATTTGAGCACCCATGATAGGACGAGTAGCCCCAGGATTATCAGGAAGAATAGTTGTACCGTGGGGGTGTTGAGTTGTTCAAACCAATATCCTGGGTCAACTTGCGAGCCGTAAGTAAACCGGCTGGCTAGGTTGGCCATACCTACTATGGCCAAGTTATATAGCCTCAGTAGAGGCTGGTAAAATACGAAAAATGCCGCTATGGTGGCTATCACCAGAATGGGATTTACGAAGCGGAACTTAGCCCGCTGGTGTTCCAGGTAGATGGGGCACTGGGCACAGGCAATAGTCCGTTCTCGCTGTACTGACCTGTCAGCCTGGAGTTCGGCGCGCATATATTCTTGCTGACGTTGACGCTGTTGGCTATCAGTCGATGCTCCCACACCTCCGGTGCGAATAAGCTGCTCTACCAGGCCGGGATCGCAGTTGCAGCCCCGCCCGAACCGCCAACAGGTCGTGTGCGACTTAAATGCTGGACAGATCTCCTTTATGGCTTGGTGACAGAAGGGCATCTGCCAGCAGGGCGTCCAGGGCCAGATGGTCTTAAGCTTGGCTGTTTCACTTGGTTCGGCTTTTTCGTCTCCCTTCGGCTGAGCCGGCTTAAGTCTGAGCTCGCCGTGCGCAAGTTGGTGGTATATTTCATACAGGATACGAATGCTCACCACGGCGACAATGATCTTCCCTGCTAATGTCCCCCAGGTAACTACTGACTGAGCTGCGGCACTGGTAACTGTTTGCATATTGCCAGAGACGAGAAAGGGAATACCGAGGAGGTAGGCTATACCAATAATCCCGGCCAAAACAGACCAGGCTATTTCCTCAAAGGTGATTATGATAAGACAGACCGTTGACAGTCCCGCACTGGCTGCCAGTACTTGCCCAACCAGTTGAAGATTGGCAACGATGCGGGGGGGCGTAGAGGGGGTCAGTTGCCCACTAAAGATCCCATAGAGGATATAAACTGTAGCAAGCCCCATTGCCAGCAGACTCCACCTCAAGATCGTCTGGGCGTACTTCATGACGACAGCCCAACTCCGTTCTGCCGACCGAAACCGAGCTGGTTGCCTGGGTTGTCGGCGACTCATCGGGGTCTCTCTCCTATCACGAGTCAATTTGAGTGCGGAGTTGCGGCGTCTGGTAGTTGCTGCAGGCAGTCAGTTATTGCTCTGTCTTGCTGATTCGCCTTTTCTTCTGCTCCGCCAGGCGCTGGGCGTCTTCGCGTTCTTTGTCTATGCGGCGGAGCATCTGGCGCATCTCAGTGGCGTTGCCTGCGTAGAATTGGGCAGTCTCGGCGGAAATAATTCCCTGCTTATAGAACTCAAGCAGCGATTGGTTCATGGTCTGCATTCCCCAGTGACTGCCCTCAAAGATAGCATTTTCAATATCGGAGGTTGCACCGTCTCTAATATACTGCTGAATGGTAGGCGTTACAATCATTATTTCAATGGCTGCGGTTCGTCCGGTGGCGTCCTGGCGGGGAACTAATTCCTGGGCGAGTGTTGCCACCAGAGACTCACTCAGGCGTATGCAGATCTGCTGGCGTAGGTCGGGAGGGAACATATGGATGATGCGTTCCAGAGTCTCGGCCGCTGACTTGGTATGAACTGTTGAGAAGACCAGGTGGCCGGTCTCTGCGGCTTGCATAGCAACATTGAAGGTCTCAACATCGCGCATTTCGCCGATTAGGATAATATCGGGACTTTGGCGCATAACATACTTCAGGGCGTCTTGGAAGCTTTCTGTGTCAATTCCCACCGCCCGTTGCGTGAAGATGCAATGCTTGTTGGTGTAAACATATTCAATTGGATCTTCAATGGTGACGACGTGAGCACGCCGGTTGTTGTTGATATGCTGCAACATAGATGCTAACGTTGTTGACTTGCCACACCCTGTTGGACCGGTGACCAGTATCAGGCCTTGGGGGCGCATAGCGATCTCTTTGAGTATCTGGGGCAACCCCAGACTATCAATAGTGGGCACCTGGAGGGGGATAAGGCGCATAGCCAACCCGATGTCGTTCTGCTCCTGGAATATGTTGATACGCAGGCGCGCGACCCCTTCGAGTGTCAGGCCGATGTCCTTTTCGTGATATTCCTGGAACCGAAGCCAGTCTTGCTCGTTCATTAGCGATTGGGCCAGTTGCCTGGTGTCTTCCGGCGAGAGTTCTGGGGCGTCTGGCACAGGCTCGATCACGCCCTTGACTCGGCGATAGGGCACGGTGCCCGCCTTGAAGAATATGTCAGATGCCTCCACTGCAAAACCTTGACGGACGATGTCCTGCCAGTTGATCAAGGTAATACCTCCTGGGTGGCTCTCTTTTACCTGTAACTCCGCTTACTCGACCGAAATGGATGTAGGTTACATCATATCTTAACAAAAAGAACCCAGTAAGGCAAGCCTCACTGCGTTCTTTGTGTAAGAATAAATTGGTGGAGCAGGCGGGATTCGAACCCGCGACCTCCTCCATGCCAAGGAGGCACTCTCCCTCTGAGCTACTGCCCCAGCTGTTGTATGAAGTATAGCAAAGAACTGCTACGGCGTCAAGCCGGGGTACAGCTCATTGTCGGGACGGGCAGGATTGTTTGGGGTAGCGGCCGCTCCCCCGCGAGGGGAGCAGTCACCCCTGGTGTTAGAATAGACCTCCTCGGATGTTGGGGGCGGGCAGCGCTCAGTCCTGTTCTATGGGGCAATCTAACACCGCTATGACAGCGAGGTTAGGCCGCCACGCCGGACCATGCAATTACCATAGCGCACCAGGAAGGAATGACGGTGGCTGCTGGCGAAACAATTCCAGATATTCCACCTCAGATGAGGTGTTGCGTGTCGTAGGCCTAATCACTATATCGTCAGTCTGGGTAATTCTCTGCTTTTGCCGGTTAGAGGAAACCATTACGGGAGGGACTTATGAGTACTACCTGGCGGCCGGGGCAGTTGGCCAGCGCCGAAGTGCAAAGCAATAACGAGGCCACCGTATTCCCGCTATCGGCTCGCGCGCTGGTAATTGGTTTGCTGATTGTCGCTGTTTTCACAGTAGCTGAAATTTACGCCATCTATATCTACTATGAGCATCTGGGTTCGGGCTATCTGCCGCGCGGCGCGATGATGGTGCTGGTTTTGCTCATAGGTGCAACCCTGCTTGTCCGCTTTATTGCGCGTCCGTTGGCACTGCGTCAGCATGAAGTAATGGCGATTTTCGGGATGTTGGTGGTTGCAGCAGCAGTGCCCGGCTATGAGTTTGGGGCTAATCCTTACACTAAGTTGTTAGGTCTGGTCTATTATCACACCCCGGAGCGAGTCGCCACCACTCCCTATATGGATTATCTGAATCCGCGGCTATTCCCTAGCCTCAACGCTCAGGATCCCGTCATAATGTGGGCATTTGAAGGCAAACCAGAGGGGGCGCCCATTCCTTACGACCGTTGGCTGCCCGTATTAGCGATATGGACGCCCTTCTGGCTGGGGGTCTTCTGGACGTTGGCCTGCTTGGCCTACATCTTCTTTCCCAGGTGGGAGCAGCACGAAAAGCTGTTGTTTCCGCTTACCCAGGTGCCTATTGAGATGACCAATGATTTGCCCATGCGGGTGCCAACGGTGCTCAAAAACTCCCTGTTCTGGATAGGTTTTGGTGGGGCTGTCCTTCTGTATGGGATGCAGGGGATTCACGATCTTTATCCCTTCTTTCCTTACATAAAGCTCGATC
>JALGTS010000155.1 GCA_029821255.1 Candidatus Zipacnadia bacterium | reverse complement strand
CCACCATCCAGGCCAGCCTGGGTTTACACTTGACAACTGTTCAGATGATGTCTCGGTTACAGCTATCGGAGCCGCTTTAGCTGCCCTGATAGCTGGTCACCAACAGACAGGGATGCGATATCTGAACTAATCGGAAGCTGAAATCCTGAGTCACTTAATTCCGTTGGAAAGACAGAACCATTCAGTACCGCTCAGAAAAGGCTTTCTCAACGGTCTCCTACAGTATATAGCACGGGGGGTAGAAGTCTAGAGGTAAATACGCCAAAGGCGTATAAATGTGCAAGAATGGAGATGAATGGTGTAGGCACGGCTTTTCAAGGGCGGTGATAGCAACTATGCAAGGACAGCACACCAGCCCAACCAGCTTTTTATGAGCCTTAGGCTCACTTTGGGATGATCTGTGAAGACCTAAATCCCCCGGATCATCTGTTGCCCAAGTTAGCGGTCGCCGTAGATTTTGGCTTTGTCTCCGAGAGCTAGGCCACGATTGCTACTGTTCCGACAACAGGCGATATTGTGCCGCCCTGGGCAGTTACTCACGCGATGTGCTACTCCCCAGCTACTGTCACGGCTTTCAGCGTTTCTCCGTTCTGCTCAAACTCTCTGCTCACGACGAATAGACCGTACCTCCGCAGACCTCTGTAAAACGATTTGTGAAAAGCTATGGCCTACCGTTGGCGCACGTGACATCAATCCGAAACCCATTACGCTATGATTCGTAACTTCTCAGGTCATAGGGCAAAGATAGTTTGAGAGCCGGCAACTTGAACCGTTTTAGGAGGCAGCCAGCCGCGCAGCAATGCATCACCGACTTGCCTCTAATCTTCCACGATCAGTAGCCAGCCCTTCCCGGGTTCAACCGGTATCTCCTCATTCGGAGAGAACTGCGTGGCATCCTGGAAATGAGCAATTGGGGGGGCGACCAGTTTGGCCTTCCTCGCGTCAAGTCCCAGAGCGTTCCAGTCTATCGCCAGCGAAAGGCTAACCGGCTCCTCGGCCCAGCTTGCCACCGAGATCAGAGACTTGCCTTGTTTTCGGTAGACAGTTGCCAGGACGTCGTCGTGGTTCGTGGTCACTGGACAATTCGCGTCCCAATAGCCGATCATCTCCGCATCTTGAATGCCAAACTCATCCCAGAATTTCCACATGGAGGCGACCGAGGGGTGGATGCGACCGGTCATGCCATAGAGCATCCCCCGATATGCATTTCCACCAGTCTCACAATCGAGCATCTCGCTGGTCAGGCCAAAGGGAATGCCCGAAATCTCTACCAGCCAGTAATCGGGACTACGGTTGTAGTCGTAAAATTCCCCAAACCACAGGCTGCTAATATAAGGCAAGTGTTCCATGTGTGCGTTCATGGGGCTTATTTTACGACCCGGATCTCCGGCGTCGTAGGCATTGCCCGCATGGAAATTAATGCGGCTGGCGGGATTAGTCCGATACATCACTTTGGCTACCCGCTTCATTATCTCCCGATCATAAGAGATACCGTCCAGGTAGAGGCCATCAACACCGGTATTTTCCATCAACCACCTCAGGCCTTCAACGTAGTAGTTGTGCCAGCGGGAAAGGCCAATCGTGCCGATAGCTGCATCAACAACCGTACCGCCACGAAACCGGGTTAGCCATGCCTTGTGATAGCCGGAGACCAAATGCTCTTTCAACCATGGATAGCCCTTCCCTGGCTTGTTTAGAGCAACGTTTTGCTCGGTATAGATAGAGGCGTAGTGGGTTGTGACACATTCTTCGGTGCGGAATATCTCTGCGCCCAGGCTACGTAGCGCCCACATCTCTACTACATGGTTGCTGAGCTCGCGTGCCGTATAATAGAGATTAACCCCGCCACCCTTTGATTTGACATCCTTGACTATCGTAGCCAGCTTGTCTACATCGAGGAAGGGATAGTTTATAAATCTACTTCCTGGGGCGTAGTGCCAAACGTGGAAGATATTGGCTCCGCTGTTGATGTCCACGCCTTGCGGGCTCCAGTCAGGGTCATAGACTCGCCAGTTCCAGTGATTATTGTCTATTGGCTTAAAGGGCGTGACCAGAAACCGAAAGCGAAACTGGATCCGCTCGCCTGCTTTCAGGTTCCGCTCACCGCTAAAGGCGCGCAGCAGTACCTCGTCACCAGCCTCGGTGATCTCAGCGCCGCCTTTACCCTGATTATACCAGGACTGTGGGATGCTTGAAGCACTCCGGAAAAACGCATCCCAGGTTTCTTCATCAGCCAAGCTCATTAGCTTGCACTGCAAACCGGCATCTACATCCCCCAGCCAGACCATGTTATCCGCTCGCAGTGGGTCCTGCTTTTGCCCGTATTCTAGCCGGTTTGGGTCTATGTCCCAGGCCCAGTGCCATTCCGGCGGCCGGTAGCCGCCTCTTTTGCTCATCCCCATCATATAGGTGGCCACCTCGCGCTTGAAGGGAACCTGCAAACTGATGTCGCGGATATCCACAGGCTGTTTCGGGTCCAGCACGACTCGAAATACCACACATCCGTCAGCCTCCGTCCGTGACCAGATGGTCATGGAGAACTGGTCACTCGTTGCGCTGGATTTACGTACCACCACTCCCGGTTTGACCTTGGGCACCTTGGTCGGACCGACAGTCCAGTTCACAGTACCCTCCTTCGTGGTGATCACAAACTCAACTGGCCGGGCTAGTATCTCGTGGCTTTTATGGGGATTGATCTGTGATTTGTCAAAATGGGTTATAATACTGGCGGGCAACCCTGTCTCGGCAAACCTCACCTCCCGCCCCAGACATTTAATGGTATTACCTGCGACTTCAAGTGGAGTATAGGGCGGAATGACCTCCTCATCCAGCCCCAGTGTGGAGTTCAGCCAGCGCAGCCGGGAGTGGCGCCACAGTTCGCTGTCGCCAGCATCTTCCAGTACAGGGCCGCCCACATTGAGATTTACCTGGACAGTTGTCTGGGCGAACGCTTGTGGCTGTATCTTTATGGTTCCCTGATAGGTGCCGGCGGCATCTTTAGGAATTTGAACCCCGATCCATAACGGCCTTATCTTGCCCTGGCCAACTCGGAAAACCTTCTGCATGGGCCGGCCCAGCCAGTCGGTGCCCTCCAGATTGAAACAGGTCATCTCCGAAGCCCCAATAACTTTCCCCTCGTCCGATTTCAGGTCGGAAAAAACCGCCTTCAGATTATCAATCTGCTTCCTGGCGGCCCAAACTCCTATCTGGAATACATAATACTCTCCCGGCTGGGCGCAGCCGCTAAATTGCTCGCAGGGGCCACGCTTTATCCACCGCAGGGGCAAGTTGTCAAACATACGAATGGGGTATCTACGGCCCTCGGGGAACAGCAGGTAACTCCGATCGGGATATTGGGCTAGCAACTGGGTAGTTTCTGCCTGGGTGGCCACGACTTCCATCGGGTCAAAACGGTCAAACTCGCTGCGCGCCTGGATCTCCAGTACCTGCGCCTGAGGCAGCGACTGCCAGTTGCCATTGGGCAGTAGTTCCGGCGTAAGCCCATTTCGCTTCAGCCAAGCGGGATCGGCGGTATCCTCCGGAGTTAAATAATCCAAGCTTTCGCGAGGGTCATAGGGTAGGTAGTATACTTCGTAGTCACCGGGAACAGTAGCCGGCTGGAAGACCAGATCGCCATACTCGCGCTCCACGTTGACACGAACCACATTCATTATCCGCTCGCCCGTAGTAGCGTCAAATATGCGAATATCTTTCTGCTCCGGCTGTACATCCCGGCGCCGCCAGAGTATGTGTGCCCACACAGCATCGGCCGGTTCGGCAACTCTGACCAGGACCCGGTGATTGCCGCGGCCCTCTTCCGGCCATGAGCCAATCCCGTACTGGACATCGGGCGCCTGGGCAGCCAGTGGTACAGTCATAGACGCCAATAGAGCAGCGGAGAGAGCAAACCTGGTTAGTGGATTCAATAGACCG
>JALGTS010000154.1 GCA_029821255.1 Candidatus Zipacnadia bacterium | reverse complement strand
AGGCGCGGCCAGTGCTCGTGGTATTGGCAATTTTGTTGCTTGGTGGCCTGACTGCCTTTCGCAGGCTTTGGCAGAACTTGTGTGCAGTCACCACCAAGATACGCTGTGCCCTGCTGACTTCACCGGTTTGGTGGCTGTACTGGTTTTTGTTGCTTTTTGTTTTAGCCAGTTTGCTGGTAGCTTTAGCTCCGCCCGCTGGGCTGGATTGGGATGGCCTCGCTGAGCATCTGGCTATGGCCAAGGAGTGGGTGAAGGCCGGCCGCATTATTCCACTATGGTACGACCATCACTCACAGTTTCCAGCTACCTTACAGATGCTCTACGCTCTGGCGCTGCTTTTTCCCGGGGCGGTTGCTGCCAAGCTTTTTCACTTCGGCTTTGGGCTGATGGCTATAGGAGCAGTCTTTGTCCTGACCCGGCGACATCTGTCTGGCGCTGCTGCGCCCTGGGCTGCGGCTGTTCTGGCTACCACGCCGGTATTTTCGTGGCTGATGGGGGCAGCCTATGTAGATCTGCCGGTTGTGGCCTGTGTGCTGCTGTCGGTGCACTTTTTTCTGGAGTGGATCTCCTCTGGCGCAGTGCGCGACGCCGCCTTGAGCGGCCTACTGGCTGGAGCAGCGATGGCCTTCAAAATGCAGGGTATTCCCTATTTGGGGCTGATGTTGCTCATTGCTGTATACATTGCATGGCGAGATGGTCCTCAAAAGAGCCAGCGGTGGCGAGCGGTTGCCTTCTTCGCGATAGTTGGTTTGCTGGTTGCCTCGCCGTGGTACATAAAGAGTTGGATAATTACTGGCAACCCTGTCTATCCGTTTGCCTACAATATTTTCGGCGGCAAGCAATGGTCGGCGCAGCAGGCAGACTGGTACCGCTATCATCAGCTTCGGTTTGGGGTTGGCGAACTGCCTCCACGCCAAGAACTTGTTGCTATGCCGTGGTATAAGCGCATCTTTGCTGGGCCCCGCCAGCCGCTACGGCTGCTGTTGGCTCCTTTCAACCTTACTTTCAATCCCCTGCCATTTACCGATCCAGTCTCGCCGGCTGCTGCCATTATGTTCTTCTCTATCGGTCCACTATATCTGATATTCGCGCCCATGCTGCTGGCTTTCTCCCGGCGACCAGCGAAGCTGAAGGTACTACTCATCTTGTTCGGTCTACTGTGGGTTTGGTGGCTGTACTCGATGCAGCAGAGCCGCTACCTGCTGCCGACGATAGCTCTGCTGGCCCCGGCTGCCGCTTATGCTCTGCACCGCTGCACCGACCGCAAGGGTGTATTACGGGGCACCTCCCTTACTGTTGTCGCGACATGGCTGGCCATCGTTTTGCTAATAAAGATAATATCGCTTCGTACCACGCTACCGGTTGTGGCGGGGACAATCAGCCGTGAACAATATCTGACTGCTTTTCTGGCGCCATATCCGGTCATCAGCTACATAAATAGGCATACTGCCCCGGAGGCGAAAGTCATCAGCTACGGCGAGGTGCGCCTGTTTTATCTGGAGCGAGACTACCTGTGGGGTGACCCTGTCTACCATAGGATGATAATTTATGATACAATAACAGGAGCACAGGATCTGCTGGTGGCCTACAACCGTCTGGGGATAACCTATGTGCTCTACCAGCCGAAGCTGCTGAACCGGCTGTCGGCTGACCGCGAACCAGTAGGGCCACTGCTTCAGGCAGCGTTGGAAGAAGAGTATCTGAGTGAGGTTACTGTCCCCGGGGCTCATCGTGGGTACTATCTGCTGCGGGTGACAGAGTTGGGCAGACAGGCTGGAAGCAGCAGACGCTGATGATCTATTATGTGAGGCCGCAGGAGCTTGCACCTGATGCGCAGCCGCGTTGGTCTGACAATCGTTGTTATCGTTGCGCTGGTGGCGATCGTTGCGATCATCATCGGTATAAGGCTGTCGCCGAGGCCGTCGGTTGTCCCGGAGGGGATGCCCCAGCAGGCAATTAAGCCTGCCCAGCCCAGCATTGAGCAGTCAATTGCCAAACTCCCGAATCTAACCATAGAAGGCGCACAGGTAACTCAGCGTGACGAGACGGGCCGGATAATCTGGCAAATGTCAGCACGGGGCCAGTTTGAGTATAGTGAGAACAACGAGGTGCTGCGGGCAGAGGATATCCGCTGGGAATTGAGGCGGCCGGGGCAAGATAGCCTAATAGTAGAAGCCCCCCGGTTTGTGGCCAGCTATCTTGAGCGCAAGATTACTTTTTCTGAAGGTGTGAGCGCTTACACGCCGGACCGATCACAACTATTTGAGATGCCTCACCTGGTCTATCAGATTGACACCGAGAAGCTGCTTGCTGAGGGTGGGGTTCGCTTTCGCTACGGCCACTATCGGGCTGCCGGCCGCCGGCTGGTCATAGACAACCGCGCCCAGCAGATACGAATGAGCGGTGGCGTACACTTCGCCCGAGTGGGCAGTTAGCTGTTGGAGCCGATGCGAAGTAGGAGGCGACTATTATGAACTCTTCGGTAAAATATGTCTGGTTGTTGGCAGGTCTGAGCGTGGTTCTCCTGGTAGCTGCGGTTGTGGTCGGCCCTGCTGCCCAGACGGCTACGCGCACCGGTACGGTCAGCGGCGATAAGATGATACTTGATCTGAAGACCAATCAATTCGTCTTCACCGGCAACTGTAAGCTGACGATCACCGGGCCCTATAAGGCGACCCTGACCTCCGGGAAGATGACATTCAAGCTATCAGCGGAGGCAGACGCCATTGAACAACTTACCACATATGGATCTACTCATCTCTCGCTGATTACCGAGGCTAACCAGGAGGGCCAACAATACAAGATAGTTGCCTCAGCCAGCCAGGGTGCTACCTACTCGCGCCAAGGCGAGAAAGTTGTGCTCAGCGGTGGAGCGGAAGCTGACCTCATTTCCCTGCCGGAAGGGCCGACTTCACAACAGGCTCACTTCGTCGGCGATAGTATCGTAGCTAACCTGAAGACCAGCGTCATCGAAGTAGCCAAGGCTCATCTGCGGGTGGAAACCTCACTGAAATCAGAGAGTCAATAGTAGTAGGTTAACGGAGCTTTGTAATGTCGTTAGTTGCTCAAGGACTTGTCAAATCATATGGCGGACGCCGGGTGGTAGACGGCGTGAATATTAGCGTCGAGCGCGGTGAAATTGTCGGCCTGCTCGGGCCCAATGGCGCGGGCAAGACCACCAGTTTCTATATGATTCTGGGGCTTGTTAAAGCTGAACGGGGACAAGTGCTGCTGGACGGCGAGGACTTGGCCGCTGTCCCTATGCATCAGCGTTGTCGCCGGGGGCTGGGCTATCTGGCTCAGGAGCCGTCGGTATTTCGCAAGCTGTCGGTGCGCGACAATCTGATGCTCATTCTGGAGCTGCAACCGTTGACTGCGGCTCAGCGGGAGGCGCGAGCCGATGAGTTATTGGAAAAGCTGGGCATCAGCCATCTGGCCGATCAGCTCGGACAGGTCCTCTCTGGGGGGGAGCGGCGTCGGGTGGAGATTGCTCGCGCCCTGTGCACCTCCCCGTCGTTTATCCTGCTTGACGAGCCCTTTACTGGCGTTGATCCCATTGCCATTGATGATATCCGGCGTATCGTTGTGAACCTGCAGTCTGAGGAGATAGGTATTCTGATCACTGACCATAACGTGCGCGAGACCCTGGAAATAACCGACCGCGCCTATATCATATCCGAGGGCGAAATCCGCACTCAGGGCCCCTCCGACCAGTTGCCGGACGACCCGATTGCGCGCAAATACTATCTGGGCGAACGCTTCCGGCTGTGAGATGAGAACAGATCAGCCCAGCCACTCGTGCCATAGAGTGTCTAAGCAATTGAGGTCTAACCTTGCGCAAACTCGACAAATACATCCTGAAAGAGATGATCGGGCCATTTCTGTTCGGTGTGGGGGCGTTCATTATTGTGCTGGTTAGTGTAGACCTGCTCTATG
>JALGTS010000153.1 GCA_029821255.1 Candidatus Zipacnadia bacterium | reverse complement strand
GGTGTAGGACTTCCTATGCTACTGGAGCGCCGGGCTTAGGACCCAGGAGTTACCTCTGGGTGAGGCAAAGCTACTAATGATAGCTATCTGCAGTTCGCACTTCAACAACAGTAGCAGGTGCTGAGTGGTACCTGCTTATCATTGCCTCTCACCTTCAGCCTCACCCGGAGCTTAGGCATGCTTTTTGCTACAAAACCCATCGCGTGTTGATCTCGCAGCCCAGGGTATACTACCTATGCGCAGTAGACTATTACGCTGAATGTGGACACCGCCGATATGAAAGAGTACGACGTCGTCATAATTGGGGCTGGGCCGGCTGGTCTGTTCGCTGCTGACGAACTGGTCCGTAACTCAACGGCCAAAGTGGCCCTAATCGAAAAAGGCCTGGATCTGCCCGAACGAGTAGCCGTTCGGGCAGGTGAACAGCCTGCACCGGCAGGCGGGTCGGTCATGCTGGAGGGCTTCGGCGGGGCAGGCGCATTCTGTGACGGCAAGCTAACACTGACCACGGAGGTCGGCGGCCACCTTCACGAACTGGTCGGACGCCCGCGTGCCGAGCAGTTAATCGCGATGACCGACCAGCGCTGGCGGCACTTTGGCGCTCCTGCCACAGTTCACGGTGCTGACAGCGAGGCAGTTGCCGATATCGCCCGTCGTGCCATCCTCTGCGGGATGAAGCTGGTTACCGTGCCGCTGCGTCATATCGGCACCGATCATACCCCCCAGGTTCTCGGAGAAATCCGCCAGGAGCTAAGTGACCAAATTGACATTTTCACTCGGACGACGGCCACTGACCTACTCGTAGAAGGCAGACAAGTACGTGGGGTGGTTTGCGAAGACGGAAAGCAGATCAGCGCCGACTACGTGATCGCCGCCCCAGGCCGTAGTGGGGCAAGCTGGCTACGCGACCAGGCAATCCTGCTGGACTTGAGCACTGAGCCTGGTCCAGTGGATCTGGGCGTGCGTGTGGAGGTACCCGCAGTAGTTGTCAGTGAGCTTACCGATAGCCTCTTCGAGTTCAAGCTACTGTACTGGTCGCCCACCTTCGACAATCAGGTGCGCACCTTCTGCGTCTGTCCCCACGGACAGGTAGTAACTGTTCAGACTAACGATGTAATCACTGTCAACGGTCACAGCTACAGGGATCAACCAACTAAGAATACCAATTTTGCCCTGCTGGTGACCAGCCGCTTCACCGAGCCGTTTGATGACCCCATCGCCTATGGTGAATATATCGCCCGGCTGGCCAACCTGCTGGGCGAGGGCGTGCTTATCCAACGCTTAGGGGATCTGCGTCGGGGCCGGCGCAGCACCCCCCATCGCATCTCTCGCAGCATCGTAACCCCGACTCTGCAGGAAGCGACTCCCGGCGACCTCGGCTATGTTCTGCCCCATCGACACCTGGCTGCCATATTGGAGATGCTACAGGCGCTTGATCAGTTAGCTCCCGGGATAGGAAACCCCCAAACCTTGTTGTACGGTGTAGAGGTCAAGTTATACTCTTCACGGTTGAAGCTGACCGCTGACCTGGAGACCGAAGTGGCGGGCCTTTATGCCTGTGGGGATGGCGCCGGCCTGACGCGTGGGTTGATGCAAGCGTCGGCATCAGGTATAGCGGCAGCCCAAGCTGTACAGAAGCACCTAAACCAGTAGAACGGGCACCTCGCCTGTCAGGGCCACAGCACAGATTTATGCCGTGGCGGGATACCCCCGCTATTCACAATAGGCGGATCATACTACCGATAACGCGTTGAACAAGAGATAAGCCAGCCAGGAGGTGACCACCTTGTCACGACATGTAACTGTCGCCAGCGTCTCAACCAAGCCCAGCTACTCTGCCGATAAGGAAGTGGATAAACTGCTGGATGAGGCCGCCCATTATGCTTGGCGTGCTCGGCGGATGGGCGCTGATATTGTGGCATTTCCTGAGATCTACCCTCACATAGGTTCCGCAAAGAAACCCCACGAGGCCGCCAAGGAATTGCCCACGCCCACCACTCAGCGAATGATGACCGAGGCCCGCAAGCTGGGTATGTATATCATCTGGCCGCAGTATACATGGGACGACGGCCAGGCCTACAACTCGGCGGTGCTTATCAATCGCAACGGCGAGATCAGCGGGGTCTATCATAAGATGCACCCGACGATAGGCGAAATCGAGGCGGGAATAACCCCGGGCACCCAGGCGTCTACCTTCAAGACCGACTTCGGTACTATCGGTATGGCCATCTGTTACGACCTGAACTTCCGCGATATTATGACCGGACTGAAGAGCAATGGTGCTGAGATTATCTTCTTTTGCTCAGCCTATCGGGGGGGATTGCAGGTCCGCGCCTGGGCCTTTGAGCTGGGCTGTTATATCGTCTCAGCGATCCAGACTGACCTGGGTCAGATAGTTGATCTGACCGGCCGGCAACTGGCAGAGTCATATTCCCATAACCCGGTGATTGTCCGCGACATCAACCTAAATCGGCGGCTGTTGCATATGGACTACAATTGGGAGAAGATGGATGCGATGTTGGAGAAGTACGGCCCTGAGTTGACCTTTGACTATGTCAGTCCCGAAGCCTGTTACGCAATCGGCTGCGAACGAGCGGGCTTGGATATTGAGCAGGTTATTGACGAATTCGGCCTGGAGCGGCGGGAGGACTATTTCCAGCGCGCCGACGCCGTACGTGCCGTTGCTGCGGCAGAAGCATAGCCACTCCCTCCTCCGCAACCCACTGCCACAGTTGACAAAAGAGCTCATTTTTAATAAAGTAGATTACTGCCGTGCCAAATAACAACCTGGGGAGGCGAGGGCCTTGCGTATGCAGGGAAGAGTCAAGTGGTTTGATCCGCGTAAGGGCTACGGCTTCATCGAGCAGGACGATGGGGAGGACGTATTCGTCCATTACTCCGAGATCAATATGGAGGGCTTCAAAACACTTGAAGATGGTGAGCTCGTGGAGTTTGAGATCATCCGGACAGAGCGCGGCCCGCAAGCTGAGAACGTAATACGACTGGATGCGGACGCTGAGCAACCCCAGCCAAGTCCGCCAACTGAGGATGAAGAAAATCCCGATCTCATTTGGTAGCACGGTGGCGAACCTATCAACCACGGACCAACATTATACCACTTCTTATACTTAGAAGCGCCAACAGGAGATTGTCTACGCAGATGCGAATTGACTATCAAGGACGAAATATCCCTATTACCAATGTCTTCCGCCACCATGCCAACCCCCGGATAGAGGGATTAGGTCAGTACTCCGACCGGATAACCGACGTGAAAATAGTTGCCTCCCAACAGCGGCATCTGTTCACCGTTGAAATCACAATCAATGCCGATGGGACATTAATCCGCGGTGAGGACCGTTCTGCAGAGATTCTGTCCAGTTTTGACAGAGCGCTGGACCGAGTAGAAAGGCAGTTGCGTCGGTATAAAGACAAGCTAATTGATCGGGGCCGCCGTGATCGAGCAGAGGACGACGAGTCAACCACAGGTAAGTCGACCCCTGCTCAGCAAGACGACGCCGAGTCGGCTGCTGAGCAAGACGAAATAAAGATAGTACGAACAAAAAGCCCTGTGCTGAAGCCGATGACCCCCGAGGAGGCGGCCTTACAGATGGACATGCTGGGCCACGACTTTTTTGTATTCTTCAACGGCCAAACTGAGCGCGTCGGGGTCGTCTACAAGCGTCGCGATGGCGACTACGGACTGATTGAACCGGAAATCGGATAAACCATAGCACGAATAATAATTCAGCTATCATTTATCATTCAGCAACATTGACAGCAACCGCTTCTATCGTCATGAGGGTACTCCTAACCAGGGGCAACCTCAATGCCGGGCTAATATTTACCTAATTATGGCTGCATACTCCAGCCATCATCCTTCCGGTGACGATAGTGCTTCCACTAACGAGGCTGTAATGAACAACAAGGCTGCAACCATAAAAA
>JALGTS010000152.1 GCA_029821255.1 Candidatus Zipacnadia bacterium | reverse complement strand
CTCCAGGAGTTCTGGCGGTTGCTAAGGGGACGACGCCGAACGTCTGTCTGGCTCCACCATTACCATGCCGAGAACGACCTGCCAGTGTTCGAGGATTGGACTAACCGTCGAAGACGAGACTGCCCGATATGCTCGCAAAATGGGCTACAGGGACTAGGGGATCCGGTACAGTAGACGAGGCCCAAACGATGACCAGCAGAGTGGATTGGCAAAGTCTGTTTCGTCAGAGCCGCACCTCACGCGGCAGTGGCAACTTAGGCGAGCTCCAACATGATGTACAGCACCGCGGGACACTGCGTAGATTACAGTGGCTGTTTGTCGCGAATCTGCTAGCCGGTGTGGTCTTTATATGCCTTGACGGCGATAGCTGGGCGGTACGGTCCCCCCTCTTTACGGCTGTGGGGCTGGGATCCAGTGTGCTGCTACTGCTAGCAGCATGCATTGCTGGCCTGGTCTGGCTGCTGGTCACAGGAAGCGCTTTAGTGATCAGTTGGGCCTGGCATTATCTGATCCTGGGTGGTATCCAGCCTTACCGCTCAGCGTCAGGCTTATTAGCGGTTGGTCTGATCATCCTATTGTTAGTGTGCAGGTATGAGAAGCGCCTGGAGCCAGGGACTGGAATGCTCCGACAGGTTGCCATGCTGTTGCGCATTAGTTTGGCGGTGCTGTTTGTAGCCATCGGCCTGCAGACCTTGTGTCCTGAGTTTATGGGGCCGCCTTTCAGTCCAGCTAGTGCACACAATGCTTCCATAGAAGCTGTCGCTGGTACAGCACGAGCTGAAGAGCAGGACCCGACTGAAGCCCAGACGCCTCAGCAACATGGCCCTGTTAAAGAGGAGCATAGCCCTCTCCAAAAGCTGGCTAAACAACCCGCGCCAGTGATTCATCTGCCTTCTAATACAGCACCCGAGCAGCCGTCAGAGGAACCTGAGGTCCCTGAGGTGAGATATTGCGTGGTCAGTTTGGATAAAACCAACTGCCGGGCCGAAATTCTCTTCCCGTCCGGGTTTGCTCCGCAGGCAAAACAGTTCCCAATCTGTGCCCCGGTGGCACTCGTTTCCGATCCCGATGTGGTGGCGGCCTGTAGCGCTGCATTCCACGACACAAAATCACACGCATCTATTGGCCCCCTTCTGACCAAGGGTTATGTGTTCCGCCAGGATTATCGGGGCCGTGAGGCTGGCCGTCTTGTGGTGATTACGGATTCAGGACTGGAGCTCCGGGAGCCCACAACTAATCCTGAACTGTCCAGTCGCATTGAGGTAGCCTTCTGGGCAGGTCCAACTTTGGTGGAGGGCGGGCATATGAAACTTGCTCCAAAGACAGAAGGCTACGGTGATCCTACTCTTCTGAGCAAGGCAAGAAGAGTGGCATTGGGCACTGACCGGCAGGGGCAGCTTCTGCTGGTAGCAGTCCATGATCGCATAAGTTTGCACGTATTGGCTAAGCTGATGCTGCATCTGGCCTGCGTAACAGCCATCAATCTCGACGGAGGACCCTCGAGTTTCCTCTACGTGCGGGACAAGGGGCGGGGAAAGGTTGTTGCCGAACCGCGGCGGCAGCTTCCATATGTACTGGCGTTCCGGTGCGTAGATTAGGTTGCTATGGTCTTGTACAGTGGGTGCTCAAACGAGCGATGAGGCATGTGTCAACAATACGTGGTTGACCAATTGGTCAATCCAGAGCCAGCAATACAACCGTGTAGGGGTGACGAAAATGCTGAGACGCAGACCTGACCTAGAATCTGATCTTCTGAGCAGACAGACCACTACCACAGAAGAGGTGCAGGTGACCGACCGGGTAGGGCTCGACCAGCCGGCTATATCCATGCGCCACGAGCGGTCCATGCAGCCCGATGGTTTTTTAGATCAAAGGACAGCGGCCCACGCAATATGTGCGTGCTGCGGGGCTGTCCTGCAAAATGAGACACTTGGTGCGGTGTGTGGATCCTGTGGGCAGGTGCTTTGTGAGGAATGTGCTAGCCGACGTTGTGCAATTTGTGGCGCCAGTCTATGTGCCGCCCACAGCATCACTGTTGGTGACCGGACTTTCTGCCTCCGACACTTTCTATTTGTCGTTATCGGATGGTTTGGGCTGCTGGCCACAATAACAGGTGGCCTGGCAGCAGCCGTATATTATCTTTGGCTTTGAAAGAAGGTATTGACATGCTGCAAGCGATTGGGTGGGTCCTATCTGGTTTTGGTCAATTCGTGGTTTCCTTACTCTCCGGGTGGCGAATACTGCTGCCTGCGGCGGTGGGTGGTGCGTTTGGCTGGTGGCTGGCTGGATGGCTGATTGCCCATAGCCAAGGCCCATTGGGATTCGAGGCATTGGGCGTTAGCCCCGGCATGGTAAAGCTCCTAGGAGGAGTGGTGGGAGCAATAGCGGCGACAGTTCAATTCAATGCGTGGCTCGCTAGGGTCAGTCGTCTAGTACCCCCCACACAGACAAGGGGGTGAACGTGAAAATGTCCAATGACGAAGAGTACAGACCACTGCGTCCGCAATCTGTGAGAGAGCATGATCAGATACTGCGGCTCCTCGAGGAGACACAATTGATTTTGTACGAAATAAGGGAGCAAGTGAATAGTATGGCTAACCGGATGTTCCGTCTGCCGGGTCGGTCACTTGGCTCCCGATTCTACGGATCATCCGAGGAGGATGAGTGATGCGACACAGACCCAGGATAGTGAGCCCTGAACGTGAAGAACTGGAATATCTGGCTGCTGTTGCTGGGCTCCGGGAAGCCCCTAGCGTGCAGCAAACAATCGATGTGGCCGTGGCCACGGGTGACCGGGAGCTGCAGGAGAGTATCCGGGAGTACCTGCTGAGCCAGGTACCAGCCAACGGCCTCCGAGATAATCCGTTCCTGCCTGGACCAGGCCAGCTACCACCAGGCGAAATAACCATAGGCACTGTCATAGGTGGGGATGAAAGGGCCACTTTTGAGCTGCCCTTGTCCTACTTGGACACGCACGTTCTCATAACGGGGGCAACGGGCGCAGGCAAAAGTATGCTTCTCAAGTACCTAATCACCCAGATGATCGATTCGGGAATTTCAGTTTGGGTGTTCGACATCGAGAGAGAGTATACCTCGCTTGCTAGTCTCTTCGGCCCGGATGAACTCGTGGTGCTGGATGTTGCTGACTTTAAGCGTAATCCTTTGGAGGTGTTGACCGGGGAGACACCTGCCGAGGTCATCACCCGGATGAAAAATCTCAGCTACGAGCAGTACTTGCGTAATGGCAGCCTCAACCTGCAGGACGAGGTGCTCAAAGGCTTGTTTGAGGACCACGCAGCAAAGCCAGGGCCTACCTATGCTGATTACTATCAGCTGCTAAAGAAGATGAAGTTTCGGGCCGGGTCGCGGCAGGCTGGTTACTTGGAAAGCCTGCTGAATCGGGCCACTGGTATCATCAACAACTTACAAAATGTCTACGATTGCGTGGAGGGTTTTGACCTGCGTGAGTTGATGACCACCAGCATGATACTGCGCTGTCCGGATATGGAGGTGGATGTGCTCAGGTTCTTTATCAACGACCTGATTAGTGCAGTGATCTCGCTGAGGAGCAGCCAACAGACATCTACTCAGCAACTGCTCGTCCTGGCGCTGGATGAGGCCCATCTCCTTATTCCGCCGCGGAGCTTTAGAAGCGGGGATCGGGAGCCGCTTATGTGCGACCATATCAGACGGGTGCGCAAGCGGCACATGGGCCTTATCCTGTCTGACCAGACACCCAGTCAGCTTCCTAATACAGTTCTGGGAAATATGTCTACGCGCATCGTGATGCGACTCCTAGACGGCTATTGCAAAGAGACGATGGGCCGGTCCATGGCGCTAGACCTCGAACAAGAGGCCTATCTCAGCGAACTGCCAGCGCGCTGCGCTGTAGTCCAATACCCGGGGTGTGCCGAGGCCTTCATGATCGAGATTCCTGAGATTT
>JALGTS010000151.1 GCA_029821255.1 Candidatus Zipacnadia bacterium | reverse complement strand
TCCGTTTCTGATTGGATGTCATTTCGCTGCGGTACTCTTTATGAATCTCCGTTGTCAAGAAAGCATCCACTGCAGGACTACTTTGCTCACATCCCTGTTGTGCTCCCGCATCAGCTTAAGCCCTTTGGCAAAACGCTCGGCTGGCAAGCTATGTGTCACCAGACGAGCCAACGGAAGGTGCTCCGACACTGCCAAACGCACAGCCTCCGGCCAAGCTCCAGCACTGGCATTACTACCAATCAGCTCAATTTCGCTGAGAATCAGATGAAGCCAGGGAAAATCGGCGTGCTCCTGACCATAGTCTCCCAGCATTAGAATCTTGCCTTCTTGTGCGATCGTTTGTAGTGCCGTACTCATCGCCTCACCCGAACCACTCGCCTCCACCACAACGGGGAAGCGCATACCGCTGGTTTCATAGATGGCAGCAGCAAGACTATCGTTAACCCTGTGGTAGTTCAGTGTTCGCGTCGCTCCCAGCTTGCTGGCCAGTGCCAGACGACCTGCACGGCCCCCGACTACCATGATCCATTGCGCACCGTGGTGAACCAAAAGCATCAAGACAAGCAGACCAATTGGCCCATCCCCAATGACCAGCACAGGGCTGGTTCCATCGTAGCGCAGGCGCCGCAGGCCCCGTACGCAGACGGCCAACGGCTCGATCAACGTCGCAACCGTCAAGTCAAAATCTTCCGGCAACAGATGCAGATTTGCTGCCTCGGTCACGAAATATTCCCCGTAGCCACCAGGGTGCTCAAACCCCACCTCTCCACCATCACTGAGTACATTTGCGCCCACACAGCGCCGGCCTACCAAATCACTATCAACTCCGGGACCGGCCGCATCTACTATTCCTGCCCACTCGTGGCCGGGAATAACTGGAAAAGCAGTACGCTCCCAGCCACCGATCATCTTCAGGTCAGTGGCGCAGATGCCGCAGGCCCCGGTGCGGATGCGGACCTGGCCGGGACCGGGATCAGGCACCGGATACTCCAGCCACTCTACCTGGTTAGGTCCAGTATTAACGATGGCCTTCACGGATTGATTATCACCTTATTGCGCGTAGAGGTTCCCAACACCTCTATTGCTTCATGGATCTCCGTAAGTGGGAACCGGTGCGAGATGACTTGCTCTGTGTCAACCAGACCCGTTTCCATCAAGCGGATGGCCTGAGACATCGCCAGCGGCGTTGTCCCAAAACTGGCGTCCATCCGCCCTTCAAGGAAATGGGTTAACCCCCCGTCGAGCTCGAACTTCTCATGGGTGGTAATGCCAAAGACATTCCACCTGGTGCCACGGCGACGCAGATCCACCATCAGTTCCACCGCCTCAATCGACCCGGCAGCCTCCACCACCAGATCCGGACCCTCGGGGATGATTTCGTAGATCCGCGCCTTTGCTTCCTCCTTTGCTGGGTTCACGACATGCGTCGCACCAAGTCTTAGCGCGTTTTCCAGTGCGTAGTCACTGATATCTACGGCGACCAACCGTGCGGCGCCGGCTGCGTGTGCAACCATCAAGCACAGCAAACCGATGCTGCCAACACCGATTATTACCACATCTTCGCCAAGCTTCAGCTCGCTGTACTGGATGACACCCTTCCAGGCACCTGAGAGCGGCTCGGTGAGCGCAGCAGCGTCAAACGATATCGTTGGGGGCTTGTGGAAAAGAGCTTGTTGCTCGACCAGCATGTACTCCGCGAAGGCCCCCGGACGTACGTCTTCGGGACCATCCCCGCCAGTGGTATAAGAATGTTCGCAGTAGTGGGTGTGGCCCATCCGGCAATTGTAACAGAATCCGCAGAAGCCCGACGGCATTACAATAACCTCGTCGCCGATCCGAAAATGCTCCACGCCCGGGCCGACCTCGGCCACAACACCACTCGGCTCGTGTCCGACAATACAGGGGAATTTGACATTGCGTCGAATGCCCTTTATGGCCTTGTAGTCAGTAGCGCATATTCCGCACGACTTGACTCTCACAACTACTTGGCCGAAGTCAACAGCTTGCGGTCGGGGCACTTCTTCTACCCTCAGATCGTTAAAATCATGAAGTACAGCCGCCAACATCGTGTTCATCAGCACTTCTCCTATTCTCACAGGATCCGAAAGACACTCATTGTGGAAACCTAGGCTACCATTTGAGTACAAGGTAAGCTTTATTGCAGTCGGCGGGACTACAAGTTTGCTGTAACTGGCGCCGGCCGGTTACAGTCCGGCAGCATAAAACGGTTTGCCGATGGGTATGCCCTGCAGATACTGGATAAGACGCTGGTCTGTATGCGCCTGTTCACCAGATAGGATTTCGGGACTCGGCAGCGGTTGTCGGAGGTCTAAAACAGCAGTGATATGAGGCGGAAAAAGCTCGTCCGTACCTGCTGGTGAAGTTGGCCCACTCATAAGCAGCCCATCAAAATCATTCAGAAACTGCTCTCGCCACTGTGGGAGCTGACGAGCACTCAAGTGCCCGATTACAAACTCTACTTTCCCATTTGCCTGCGCTCGAAGTTGCTTATAGAAGTTACGATCAAACTCACCACCAGCAAAGTCGGGGGAAATCTGCAGGACATCTACCAGCCCCCGGGCCACCCACTGCTTAACGTCTAAGCCAAATCGTAGGTTGATGCTCTCATTGCCATAGCAATCGGCGACGAGCTTGATTGGACTGCCCTGGGCGGCGGACTCTTCGGCTAACATAGGCTGTAGCTCTTCCAGCAGTGCCGTGATATACTGGGCGCGGAACCGCAGCCAGCGTTGGTCATCTTCAGGCAACTGCCGAGGGTCTTCCCCATACTGGGAGGCGAAGGCGTCGCACACGTGCGGCTCATAGTCTATAAAGATGGGACCCCGGCAAAACCCGAGCACTATGCCGTCAATTTTGCCTCCATCCGCGCGGCTGTGTTGGCAAATCTCCCGGAACAGATCCACTACATACTGGCGCACCTCGGGGAAAGCATAGCTGACGGTGTGCCAGGGCTGACCGTTCCGGTCTATTGCTCGATACTCCGGATGCTCCTTGAAAAACGGCCCACCTAACAGCTGGAAGGGCTGGGCGTATCCCCAAGCCCCCATACGCAAAAAGGCCCAGTACTCCAGGCCAAGCTCACGGGCACGCCGAGCCAATACCGAGTGGACGTTGATGCCTTGTTGGACCAGATCCCGCCGACAGTCAATACCCGCCTTGTCCAGGTAGCGCAGAGTCACCTCGTAGTTGATAGCTGGCTGGCCAATCTCGGTGGGATAGCTCGTCTTGTCTACTGCCGCGTTGCTGTCCACCATAATGGTGTTATAGGGTTCGCCCTGTAGCCAGTCCAGAAGACTTTCCACCTCTGATTCACTGTTAGCCAGGTGCTGGGTGATCTGATCCCAGATGTCGGACCAGCAGACCAGTCGGGGCTTGACGGACCGCCTGACTGATTGAGCCGACGGTGGCGGGGCCGGCACCAATCGCACCCAAGCCAATCCGCCTCGGACGTTAAAGGGAAGATAGTCCGCTTTCCAGTTGTGCTCGAATGTGTCAATGGTCCGCCACTGAGCTATATGCAAATCCTGGTCGTCAAGCTGAGCGCGCTTCCATAGCCGCTCAACCACCTTGCCACGCTCCGCAGGCAGGGCTTGGTTGAGTGTAAGCTGGCGAAGAGGGACATAGTCAAACTTGTCTTCCCCACTGAGCCTCATCTGCAACCCGCAGTGATAGTAACGGTTATACCGCGAACCAGGATCATATATGCCTAAATAGATGTCATACCAACCCGTGAGGTCGTCGGTGGGCAGAGGCAGGACAAGCTCTTTGCCCCAACAGTCCTCATCCACCTCAATCCCCGTCCCCTCAATGCCGGCCTTGGCGCAACTATAAGGGCTTAAACGCCAGGAGCTCAGGCCGACATTTGCTGTGGTTGGAGTACCAATGGGAATCAGGCGAATCCACGCCAGTGCGCAGCGGTGCATTAGC
>JALGTS010000150.1 GCA_029821255.1 Candidatus Zipacnadia bacterium | reverse complement strand
CAGATAAAGGTAGAACGCTGGGAAAAACACTTCCCGTCCAGCAGGGAACAGTTAATTGCCTACCTTTCCTCTCCTTTTGTCAAATATGTGGGTGAACAAATGGCAGAGGCCATTGCTGATTCGATTGGGGAAAATGCCCTGGAAGTGATTATAGAAGATGGGCCCGGAGTACTTACGCAGGTAAAGGGAATAGGTGAGAAGAAGGCAAAGAAAATTTACGACAGTATTGTTGAAAATCTTGAAGCCCAATATGTTATGAAGCAGCTCCTGCCCATGGGGCTTTCTGCAAAAATGGCCGTTAAGGCATACAGGGAGTGGGGGAGCGGAGCGGTTAACATTATATCCGACGACCCCTACAGGCTGGTCGACATAACAAATATAGGTTTTCACCGGGCAGATGCCATAGCCAAAAACTTAAATATTGGAGAAATCTCTCCGTACAGGATAAGAGCGGCAATCAAATACGTTATGTCTCAGGCGGAAGGGGAAGGGCACTGTTACCTGCCCAGGGAAGAGGTTGTTGAAAAGGCCCTGGAGCTGCTTAAGCTGGATGAAAATGAGAAGGAAACGATCTCGGCAGTGCTGGCGGGGATGCTGGTGGAGGGAAAGGAAATTTTGCCGGAAGGCGACAGAGTTTACCCCGCAGGGCTGTTTGAGGCCGAGCAGAAGGTGGCGGAAAAGGTAAGCAAACTGCTTAAACCCAGGGTAGATGTGCCCGTTAGTATAGTGGAAGGTTTAATCGTGGATTACGAAAACCGATCGGGGATAAAGCTTGCCCCTGAACAGCGCAGGGCAGTAATTGAAGTGCTGCAGACCGGTTTTTTGATACTCACCGGGGGACCCGGGACCGGAAAGACCGCAACGGTAAAAGCGGTGATAGATGTTTTGCGGCACTTTGACCCCGGTGCGGAGGTTATGCTTGCCTCCCCCACCGGTAGGGCCGGACAGAGGCTGATGGAAGTCACGGGCGAGCACGCGGGAACTGTTCATCGCTTGCTGAATTTTAGACCCGGCGAGGGACCCGAACACGACCATTTCAACCCCCTGCCCTGCGACCTTCTGGTTGTTGACGAAGTGTCTATGTTGGACATAAGCCTGGCGGCAAGTCTTTTTGATGCCGTAAACCCGGAAAATACGAGGGTTCTCCTTGTCGGGGACGCCGACCAGCTTCCTAGTGTAGGCCCGGGAAACGTGCTCCACGATCTGATAAAGGCTGGAGTACCCGTGATTAAGCTTACACGGATTTTCCGGCAGGCCAGAGAAAGCCAAATAGTTACCAATGCTCACAGGGTTAATAAGGGTGAATTTATTCGCATTGACCGCAGCAAAAAGGACTTTTTCTTTATTCAGGAGGAAGAACCGGAAAAAATAGCGGAGGTTATAATCCATAGCTGCAGGCGTTTTATCGATTTGGGTTATTCTCCCCATGATGTTCAGGTGCTTTCTCCCATGAGGAAGGGGCCCATAGGCACCTTTTATCTCAACAGAAGGCTGCAAGAGCTGCTTAACCCGCGGGGTAAGGGTGTCAAAGAATACCGTTACGGCGGTGCCGTTTACAGGGTAGGGGATAAGATCATGCAGACGAAGAACAATTACAGCAAGGGAGTTTTTAACGGCGACATCGGCCTAGTGGAAGGTTTTGAGAGGAACGATGATAAAGGGGAAGTTAAGCTTTTGGCCCGTATTCGCGATAATCTTGTGGCCTATTCGGAAGATGAAGTGGTTGAAGAACTGGTACCGGCCTACTGCATTACAATCCATAAGTCCCAGGGCAGCGAATACCCCGTGGTTGTGATGCCGGTAAGCACCAGCCACTACATTATGCTTGCCCGGAACCTCATCTATACCGGGATTACCAGGGCCAAGGAGAAGGTGGTGCTTGTGGGAACGAAGAAGGCGCTGGCTATAGCTATCAAAAACAATAAGCTTGTGACAAGAAATACCGGGTTACGGGAAAAGATAATTTCGTGTCTCGGCCGGGTTAACGAGCTGTAACTAAGCTTTAATTTAGAGGGCCTTCTACGGTACTACACCGGCTACCGGCGAGATTTTACCCTACCTCCGCATTTCTTGCAAGTTATTTTCCTTGGTGATAAAATTGTAATGATACCAAGCCAGTAGGAGTGAAAAATATGCTTGGGCTGCTGAAAAAATTCCTGGACGATAATGAAAAGGAAATAAAAAAGCTGTCCAGCTTCGTTGATGTTATAAACGACTTAGAGCCTCAAATGAAAGCCCTATCCGACAGCCAGCTCCGGGCAAAAACGGACGAGTTTAAAGAGATGCTCAAAAAAGGCGAGACCCTTAATGGCATTTTGCCTGAAGCCTTTGCGGTTGTTAGGGAGGCTTCCGTTCGCGTGTTGGGGATGCGCCATTTTGACGTCCAGCTCATGGGCGGTGTGGTTCTCCACCAGGGGCGCATAGCGGAGATGAAAACCGGTGAAGGGAAAACCCTCGTTGCCACCCTCCCGGCCTATCTCAATGCTCTGGAGGGCAAAGGCGTGCACATCGTTACTGTTCACGATTACCTTGCCAAAAGGGATGCTGAGTGGATGGGCGGAATTTACGAGTTCCTCGGGCTGACTGTGGGCACCATCATTCACGGGCTGAGCCCGGAGGAAAGGCGTGCAGCCTATGCCGCCGACATTACCTACGGTACGAATAATGAATTCGGATTCGATTATCTCCGGGACAATATGGCCCTGCATAAAAACGAGCTGGTACAGAGGGAGCTGCATTACGCCATAGTGGATGAGGTGGACAGCATTCTGATCGACGAGGCCCGGACGCCGCTGATCATCTCGGGCCAGGCGGATAAGCCCACCGATCTTTATTATAAGATAGCCAAAATAATCCCGCGGTTAAAGCGGGATGAGGATTATAACGTGGACGAGAAGGCCAATGTGGTTACCCTCACCGAGAAAGGCATAGCTCGTGTTGAAGAGATGCTGGGCGTGGAGAATCTGTTTGATGATACCAATATTGAACTAAGCCACCACGTGAACCAGGGGTTAAAAGCCCATGCTCTCATGAAAAAAGACCGGGATTACGTGGTCAAGGACGGCCAGGTAATCATCGTTGACGAGTTTACGGGCAGGCTTATGTACGGGCGGCGTTTCAGCGAGGGGCTTCACCAGGCCATCGAGGCCAAGGAAGGCGTCAAGATCGAGCGGGAATCCCAGACTCTGGCCAGCATAACTTTCCAGAACTATTTCCGCATGTACAATAAGCTGGCGGGGATGACCGGTACTGCTAAAACTGAAGAGCAGGAGTTCAGGGAAATTTACGGCATGGATGTTGTTGTAATCCCAACCAATAAGCCCATGATCAGGGAAGACTACCCGGACATAGTTTACAGGACGGAAAAGGGCAAGTTTGAGGCCGTGGTGGAGGAAATTGTTGAAAGGCATAAGAAGGGGCAGCCCGTGCTGGTGGGTACCATTTCCATCGAAAAGTCCGAGCAGTTGAGCAGAATGCTTAAAAAGCGGGGCATCCCTCACGAGGTTCTAAATGCCAAGTACCACGAGAAGGAAGCCGAGATAATCGCCAAGGCAGGTCAGAGAGGCGCCGTTACCATAGCAACCAATATGGCCGGTAGGGGTACGGACATAGTTCTGGGCGAAGGCGTTGCGGAACTGGGCGGCCTCCACGTTATCGGCACCGAAAGGCACGAGGCTAGGAGAATCGACAACCAGCTTCGGGGGCGTTCCGGAAGGCAGGGTGACCCCGGTTCCAGCCGCTTTTACGTCTCTCTAGAGGACGACTTGATGCGCCTGTTTGGCTCAGATAATATCGCAGGGATTCTGGATAGGGTGGGTATGGACGACACCACTCCTATCGACCACCCCATGATTTCGAGGTCCATTGAGAGTGCCCAGAAGAGGGTTGAAAACCGCAACTTTGAAATCCGGAAGCACGTTCTAGAGTACGATGATGTTCTAAACCAGCAGAGGGAG
>JALGTS010000149.1 GCA_029821255.1 Candidatus Zipacnadia bacterium | reverse complement strand
GCCGGATTTCGTATGGGGCCGGGTAACGCCCACAAATGGTGCTCTCCGGGAGGCTGGTCATCGCGCTGCGGTACCCTCGGTCGCCTTGTGGGTATGCCCCGAACATCGCCAGGCTGTGCGCAACCAGCAGTGAGGGTGAAGAAGGAAGTTAAACTACCCGTCTTCGTTGGCTAAGACGGCATTTCATGAGGATCGACATCTTGGAGATTGCGCAGCTTCTCTTCTACCTGCGGGGGCATCTGCTTGTCAGGATGATGTTCGTAGTAATCCTTAATCGCCGCGGCTATGCCTTGCTCTGCCAGTACCGAGCAGTGGACTTTTACCGGTGGCAGGCAGCCCAGCTGCTCAACTACTGTTCTATTACTAACTTCTAAAGCCTCCGTTAGGGTCTTGCCTTTAACAAGCTCAGTGACCACCGAACTGCTGGCTATAGCTGCACCACAGCCAAAAGTCTTGAATTTGATGTCGGTGATGGTCTCGGTTTTGTCGTCCACTTTGAGGGTAATCCGCATCATATCTCCACAGACGGGATTACCCACGTCGCCGACGCCATCGGGGTCTTCAATCTCCCCCATATTGCGGGGGTTGCGAAAATGCTCAAGAACTTGCTCACTATACATAGGTGCCATCGTCGGCCTCTTCCTTTGACCAAAAATTGGTAGAGTGGAGCCAAAAACTCTAACAGACTTATGCTACTCAAAAGCCAGTTGATGTACAATATAATGCCACTGTCGGCTAACGTTGCAGTATACCAGTATTGCCTGTAATTGTCTACTTATTAGAGGCGTCGTGGAGGCTTAACTTGGAGATTTTAGCAGGATTCTCTCTCACTTGAGGTCTGCTTGACAGAGCCGGTTTGGCCAGCATATAATAGGCGTAAGTTAGTTGGGCCGCAGCCTCCGTGGCAGGAACAGGTGCTTACCGGATTGCTTACCACGCTGGGACGGCAAGTTATTGGGTTTCTTACTTACTTTGGCGAGACTACGATATTGCAGTTCGGTGTCTGGCGCGCGCTCATCGGCAGACGGCTTGAGTATCGGCTCTCCGTACAACAGTTGGCTGAAATTGGCGTAAACTCCTTGCCGATTGCAGTTGTTACCTTGCTGTTTTCCGGCATGGTCATCGGCTACCATATGTCAGTGCAAGCCAGTAAGTTAGGCGTCAGCGGCGTAGCTGGGTGGTTGGTGGCGGAGACGATGTGCCGGGAGCTGGGGCCGGTGCTGGTAGCCTTTGTAGTGGCGGCACGGGCTGGTTCTGCGATGGCGGCTGAGTTAGGCTCGATGAAAGTAACAGAGCAGATTGATGCGCTACGGGCGATGGCCACCGATCCCGTTGACTACCTGGTTGCCCCTCGCTATGTGGCCTGTCTGGTGATGGTGCCGCTGTTGGTTCTGATTGGGGATACTGTGGGCGTCACTGGTGGATATCTTATGGCGGTGATCAGTCCTGATATCAACCAAACTGTGTATTTTGGCAGTATTCCGGGGAACTTGGAGAGTTGGACAGTGGTGGCTGGAATAATAAAGGCAGCCGTCTTCGGGATGATAATTGCGGTTGTTGGATGTCACCAAGGCCTGACCACGCGAATGGCCACTGAGGAAGTGGGCCGTGCCACTACCCGGTCGGTGGTATACAGCATTATGCTCATCTACGCAGCCAATCTAATCCTGACGACTATACTCTACCCGGGCTAAGGTGGAAAATGGCCACAGCCGAAGCGCCGATAATCCGGGTTTGCAATCTTGTCTACTATGCTGGAGAGCCGGGCCTGTTGGACGGCAGTAACTCCAGGCCGATCCTGAATGGTGTAAGTTTCCAGGTCTACCGGGGAGAAGTCTTTGGCATAATGGTGATGTCCGGCGCGGGTAAAACCTCAATCTTACGGCTGCTGATGGGCCTGGTGCCACCTCATAGCGGCGATATTGAAGTGCTGGGGCGCTCCATTGTGGGTATGTCCGAGCAACAGTTGAACGAAGTGCGTGTGCAGATGGGGATGTGCTTTCAGCATGCCGCACTGTTGGATTCGCTGACAGTGGCCGAGAATGTCGCTTTCCCTCTGCGCCGGTGCACTAAGCTGTCGAACGAGGAGATTAAGAGGAAAGTTGCTGAGTATCTGGAAGTAGTAGGCATGGCTGGTCATGAAGAAAAGATGCCGGCAGAGCTATCTGGAGGGATGAAAAAACGGGTGGGTATCGCCCGAGCGCTGTCCACCAATCCACAAGTAATGCTCTATGACGAACCCAGCGCCGGGCTGGACCCCATTATGACCTCAGTGATCGATGGGTTGATTGTGAGGTTACGACAAGAGTTTCAAATGACGTCGGTGGTGGTCACTCACGAGGTCGACGAGTTGTTTAGCATAGCTGACCGAGTAATGATGCTTCATGAGGGCCGGGTCATTGCCTGCGATACCCCCGCAGCACTTCGCGAAAGCGAAAATGCCTACGTACAGCAGTTTGTGCACGGCCAAGTCGAGGGCCCAGTAGCTGTATAGGGAAACTTACCGGGAACCAGCAAGTTCCCCTCAAAGACCAAGGCTGCAGCGTACAGGAGAGATGTGCGCATGGCGCCGGAAGCGAAAGTTGGAGCTTTGTTCCTACTGGCCATAGTACTCATCGGTGGGATAGTGATCTTCCTGGGTCAGTACGCCGTGGGCATAGGACAATACCCGTTGGTGGTGCATTTTGCCGATGTCAAGGGGCTCTCGCCAGGAGCAGAAGTGCGTCTGGCTGGTGTGAAGATTGGCAAGGTCACTGATGTAAAGCTCCAGGCGCACAAGGATTATCCCGGTCGCCCCGTGGCTGTTCATATTATGATTGACCAGGAGATAACGCTGTATGACACCGATGAGTTTGTAATAGAGCAGTCGGGCTTCATTGGTGATCAGTATCTGAATGTGCATCGGCCCAACGCTGAGCAAATTGCCCAAAAGTACGGAGAGAACTATCATTCGCGTGCGCTGGCTTCTGCCGAACACCGTCCGGGAAAGGGCGTAGTCAGCCTCGGTGAGATGGCTAGCAAGACTCAGCAGCTTCTGGAGCAGGCTGATCAGACTCTGAAGCAGATCCAAAATACCTTTGCAGGTATGTACACGCGCGAGCAGATACGTGCGATACTTCAGAATATAAACAAGGCCACAGCTAAGACCAATCTGATTGCTGAGCGTGTCCTGCATCTGGCTGAGGTACTTACGGAAACGGCGGAAACCAGCCAGCCGCAGGTGTCGGTGATACTGCAGACTATTTCACAGACTGCAAAGGACCTGCGCGAATCTTCTCAGCGCATAAGAGGGATGGTAGTTGCCCTGACCAAAGGGCCAATTCCCCAGCAGGTTGCTCTGGCGGCGGCCAACATTCGCGCCGCCAGCAGTGATATTAAGGCCACAACTGCACTATTTCGCAAGAGTCTGGAGGGGTCTGGGGACATTCCACGTATTCAAGAAATGATGGACAACGTGACCAGCGCCTCGCGTAACGTAGCGCGGCTAACCAGTCAGCTTGAAAAGTTGGTTGGTGACGAACAGATTGCCGATGATCTGAAGGCGACACTGGCTAATCTGCGTGCGACCTCTAAAAGCCTCAAAGCAGTCAGTGGGGCGGCCGAGGGGTTTTTGCTCGACCAAGAGACAATGGAGAACATTGAAACCAGCGTGCGTAACATTCGGGTGCTTTCGGAAGAGGGAGTCAAGACGGCACGAGCAGCTCAAGGTGTATTGCAGCGAGTGGACAATACTATGGACAAGCTGGGGGGTATAGCTCGGCCCTTCCAACCGCCCTATGCTGCTGCATATTGGAGCCTGGAAGGCACCGAAGACCGGGGGCTGCGGGCTGATTTGAACCTGCGCCTGCGCTATCGCGACGACCCTCTGGACTACTGGCGGCTGGGCATCCGTGGTCTGGGCGATAGAGAGACGCTAAATCTTCAAAAATCGGTGCCTTTGGGCCAGCGGTTGTGGGGCGAA
>JALGTS010000148.1 GCA_029821255.1 Candidatus Zipacnadia bacterium | reverse complement strand
TTCTCAGGGTCCAGCCGGAAGGGGAGGAAATCGTCCCAGTCGTCAATGCACGGCCTGACCCAACTGGTGCCGGTCTCTTCCTCTGGGAAGTGCAACTCCGCACCCAGCCAGGCTGACATCATATCAGGCCCGAAGCTGGGGGTATGATAGGGGATGGCCTCTCCGCCCCACCAGGTGCTTGCTGCCGCCGCCAGGATCTGCTCAATCACTTCATGATAATCGCCGTGCGCCTCGGCCATGTAGGGTGGTGGGCTGATTGGCTCAACCCCAGCGCGTGGCGCATGGATTACACAACAGGGCCGGTCAATCAATTCGTGCTCCCAAAATGCCTCCCAGCGGCGCACAGCGTCGTCAAAATCTGGCTTGTACAACAATTCCACTGAAAAGCCTCCCGTCTCGTTACAAGGACTTCAGTTACTTCAAAACAAACCATGCCCTGGCTGGCCCTGGCTGGCTCAGCCAGGGCATGGGAGCCTCTTTTACTGATGCACCGTGATGACTAAGCACCATTGACGTCAGTAGCCACCTACTGGCGGGGTCACTGTACTGCTTGCACCTGCCAATAAGGTCACCCCCAGCAAGCTGCTCAACAGCCGGCACGCTAAGCTATCTGCTGAGTACAAGCTTAGAGTCGGCTATTCACCGATTCGCGGCTCCAGCGCACCTATGCTCAGGGGATAGTTGTAGCTGAATGTGGCCGACCAATCTTTGGTGTCAATGTACCCGGCGTCCACTGCGAACTGTCGCCATAGCCGCAGTCGCGCACCTACGCTAAGTTGGTCGTTGAAATGTTCGGCCATAAGCGTGAGGCGATCCGCCAGCCGGGCTTCGAGCCCAAAGAAGAAGTCATCAATCCAGCCGCCACCGATGCCCCCGTGGAGGGTCAGCCGGCTTATCGGCTTGCCGTCAATGGTTGTCCCAATGGGCTGGCCAACGTCTTTGCTGACTACAAAATAGACAGCGGTATCTATCTCATCAGTGACATCGCTCACTCCGACTGCCAGACTGGCGCGCCCCGGCATAGCCCCCTGGAACTGGTACTTGATATTCAGCAGCGTCTCGTTGTCAGTAACGAGTAGGCTGCTAGGCACCACTCCGCTACCTCCTGCTGGATGCCACCACCATACCCCGGCCTCCAGGCCGTCCTGCAGGCCGAAGTTGGCGATGTAAGCGCGGTCATTCCAGTCGCTCACCTCGGTGCTACTTACTGCGACATTGTAGGCGCCATTGCTGAGGGCATCAGCGGTGGGAATCATCATCAACCCGCTGTAGCCCCTCATTGACGGTTCGGCGGAAACGACGGTAGCACTAACTACAAGCATTACTACGACTACTGCCAGGTACACATTACGCATCGGACTCACCTCCAGAGTTTTTCTCGCCGGAGACTTTGAGTTGCTCCGGTTTGAGCTGGGACCTTTTCTTATTCTTATTACAAGTAGAGCAAGGATAGGGATTGGGAATAGGCATATGCTTGTCCATCGTTGGTGGTGTCTTATGCTGTGGTTCAAGCATAGCCCTCTCTTCTGGGGTTGGTTGCAGAGTTTTTATCAGCTTGGTGAGCTTGGCATCGGTCTGTTTCATCTCATAAGTGTAGTGCTCGCCGGTAGTCAGCTTCTTGGCCAAGTTGAGCAAGCGTCGGGCTTGCGCGACATCTGCCAGTGCTTGCTTGCGGTTCCCTTGGCTGCGATGCAACTCGCCCCTGTTAGCAGCGTGGTCAGCTAGTTCAGTGAAAGTATCTATAGCCTCCTTGCTGGCATCTTTTAGCCCTTTATACTGGCTTTGGGCTTGTTCTATCTTATTTCGGAGATACTGTATGACCGCCTGGTCTTGACCATGCAACCAAAATAGGTAGATGCAGGTCGCAGCAAGCAGTACAGCAACCAATATGTATACATAGGTTGGGACAGGGGTCGGAGCACGCTTGGTCTCTAGATCCGGCTCCTCTACATCTGCATTCGGTTCTCCAAATTCGTTGCTCACCTGTGTCTCCTGCCTTTGTTTGACCTATCAGTTCTCCGCTTGTTCGCGACTTTCCTCCCTGCTAACTCAGAATACTGTAAATTGTTCAATAGCTGCTACCCTCAGCTCTTCTCAGCATGCTGCATTACCAAGGTGGTGCAATAAGCGTTGTGTACTACCTGCTCAGCGACCGAGCCCAGCAAGCGGCGTTCAAGTTGGTGTAACGGGGGGGTATCGATGATGACCACGTCGTAGGCCTCGCTGGCCTGGATGATAGCGTCAGCGGTCGCTTCACCAAGCTGAACAGTGATGTGGCCATAGCCTGTGAGGCTGGCCTCTTCCAGCCACTGCCTGGCTTGGATGTGCACCTGCTCGGCTTGTTTGGGAGATGCTGCGAAATTCATAAACTCGATCTCAACTCCGGCCTGGTGATATAGCGGAACAATGATTTGTTGGAGCATTGTCGGATCGACATGGTGCGATACCCAGACCAGCGCTCTGTTGAAGTGCATGCCATTGCGGAACTTGGCTACCAGCACATTACATGGGGCGTGAGCTGACACGGCGTCCACAATACGATCAAACCCTATATCTGCCTCCGGGGAGGGACGAGCAGACTCCGACATCCCGATGACGAGCAGGTCGGCCTGCTCGGCTTCGGCGATGTTAACAATGCCTTGATATATATGTTGGCCGACAGCCACGCGCCGTTCGCACCGCAGACCTCGGGCCAAGGCTGCCTCGTAGCCACGCTGAACCAAGCTTTGAGCATTAGCAAAAGCATCTGGATCCGAGGCCGCACTACACTCCTCTTCATCAGGGGCTGCTACTACGCTGGTGACCACAATCCTACCGCTGTATTCTGCAGCTATTAGCGTGGCGATATAGATAAGCTTGGGAACATTGGCGGGGTTGGACAGCGCTACTACCACAGTATACTCAGGCACAGGCGGTCTCCCGATGTATCATTTTGCAGTTTGGTATTCAGGTCGTATAGCTTACTGTGACCAAGTCGACCGGCAGGCACCAGTTACTATAATAACACAATAGCTGCCGCCGCCTTATTTGTCAAGTCAGGCAGCCTGCGGCGAGCTTGACAGTTTGTCCACGCAGACTTATAATATCCTCACTATTGTTAAATCCTGGGCCGCTGATGTTGGTGCGGCTTGGATGGTACAATCATAGATAGCTTGATGGGCCGGGGTCGGGGTTTTTATCCCGGCCTCGGTTATATCATAGACGGGCGAGTTCTGTATCAAGTATATCCTCTGCAGGTGTTGGTCGCGTCATAATAAAAGGAGAGGCGAGGATGCCAAGGCGGCATAAGTTTTGGCTCGGAACAATCATTGCTCTATTTATAGCTAGCTTCTTAATAAGTTTTGCCCCAATCCGAGTCCCGGAGGGGGGCGGCTTCACCGTACAGAGTACCTTCCGCTACCAGTTTGCTCAGCCGTTGGTTTCTGATACGACTCAGCGGGCTGCCAAGGCTGACCAGATTCGGAAGCTGTTAGAAGATGGCGGTGTGGTCACTATGTCGGTGAATCTGCTTGACAACTCCACGCTGGAAGTGGAGACGGCGGCAGTTACCGAGGAAGAGGCGCAGAAAGACAAACAGGTAGTCACCCAGATTCTGCAGGAGAACTTTAAGGGAGTCGGCCAACCGCAAATACCATCCACCGCGATGGGGCCCCAGCCGCTGTGGCAGCTATTTGGGAAACTGGCTATCTATCCGCCGCGGCCCCAGATTAAACTGGGACTGGACTTGCAGGGGGGGGCGCACGTAGTGTTGCGCTGTCTACCTCAGGCTACTCTCAGTTTTGCTTCGCCCGAGGCCAAGCCGTTAGTGAAGCCTGAGCAAGGGGCCACCACGGAGAAAGAGGCCAGTGAACTTCCGGGGTATCAGCCCCACGAAACACGGACTAGCCTGCAGGAAAAGGTCAGGGCTGTGCTGGTGCGCCAGGGAGTGCCGGCCGATGAGATCACTGTGGAGGTGCCGACGCCTACTCTGCTGA
>JALGTS010000147.1 GCA_029821255.1 Candidatus Zipacnadia bacterium | reverse complement strand
GCTTCCAGTGCTTCTGTTTTGTACTGCATATCAACATCTTTGTCCCGCCGGTCATCAATTCGTATTGAAGTCACCACGCGGGGATAGCCCAGCGCAAAGCAGACCTCGTGCATCTCGCGGGCAACCTCAAGGAGAGTGTCCAGCTCGCCTTCCAGGACGGTGCTCATAGGCCCAAGCTGGTACTTGATATTGCGTTCCTCAACCACCTTGAGCACCTCGGACAGCGCGGCGCTGAGACTGGCTCCCTCCTTGCCAATAGGAATTATGTTGATCTGGAGGAGAACTGCCATAGCTTATATCATCCTTCACTCTTAGGAGAATTCGCTGCTGGGCATTAACTGTACTCACTACATCGCGCAGTTTGCTTTTCAAACTGCTGCTTTGTTTTACTTATGCAATTAGGTTCGTTACCTTCGTTGCATTTCCTTCGCCACTGCCCGGGATGCCTATGTGCTTGTTCGAGGCTACTCCAGGTACCCCAAGCTGGCCATTGAGACCAGGTCAAGCTGAGGCTGGTGGCGTTCTCGGTTGGGTTTGCTTGGATGCTTTAGTGTTGCCGAGCCTGTGGCACAGGTCAGAGGATCTGTGAGCAAGTAGCTATTGAGATGATTTTGCAGTTGTGTGGCTTAGAAGCCTGGCACGGTAGGGGGAACCACTCAACGCCCGCTTGCTGCTTACTGGATAATAATGGTCTGCTCGCGGCTGGGGCCCACGGAGATCAGCTTTACGGGAACTGCGGCTAACTCTTCCATTTTCTCAACATAAGCCTGAGCCGCTGTGGGCAGGTCATCGCGTGCCTTGATTTGCCCTAATGGCTGCTGCCAGCCAGGTAGTTCTTCGTAAATGGGCTTGACTTTCTCCAGATCATCGGGCCACGAGGGCATAGTGTCTAGCATTATGCCATCTATCTCGTAGCCTACGCAGACCGGAATCGTCGCTAACTCGTCAAGGACGTCCAACTTGGTGATGGCCAGGTAGGTTGCACCGTTGAGCATAGCAGCCGTGCGGGCGACTACTCCGTCCAGCCAGCCGCAGCGACGGGGCCGCCCGGTAGTGGTGCCGTATTCCTGGCCGCGGGCGCATAGGAACTGACCCTGCTCGCCTGCGATTTCGGTGGGGAGCACTCCTGCCCCAACGCGGGTGGTGTAGGCCTTGCAGACCATAATGACCTCATCAATTGCTGTCGGTCCCAGGCCTGTACCCAGGCAGGCACCCGCGGCAACCGGGTGGGAGGAGGTCACAAAGGGGTACGTCCCGCAGTCTATGTCCAGAAAAGTACCCTGCGCGCCTTCGAAGAGAATTCGCTGCTCGCGGCGCAGAGCATCCTGGACCAGGCGCTGGCCATCAATGGCATAAGCACTTACCTTCTGAGCGGCTGGCCAGATCTCTTCAAATACCTGCTCAGCGCTCAGCGGCGGCTGCCCATACTTATGCTGGATGATGATATTCTTCTCACTCAGTTGGTCTGCGATGAGCTTACGCAACTGCTGGGCATTACCAAGATCGCGAAAGCGCACTGGGCGGGGCAGGCGCCGGGCCTTATCGGCGTAGGCCGGGCCGATGCCGCGCAAGGTCGTGCCGATGCTATCCCTGCCCCGGGCCTCTTCGGCCAGCTTTTCTATATGCTTGTGGTAGGGCATAACCACGTGGGCGGTGTAGCTGACCCGCAGGTTCTCGCAGGAGTGGCCACGGGCCTGCAGATTCTCAATCTCTTCAGCCAGCACCAGCGGATCAATCACTGTGCCGCCGCCCATCAGGCAAGTACAATCCTTGTGGAGGATTCCTGAAGGGATCAGATGGAGCTTGAACTCCTCGTTGGCTACCACCACCGTATGCCCTGCATTACTGCCCCCCTGATAGCGGATGACCAGGTCGGCATCTGCAGCGAGAATATCGGTGATCTTGCCCTTGCCTTCGTCACCCCATTGGCCGCCGACAACGACGGTTACAGGCATAGTTGTTGTTACCTCCTCCTAACTCATAAAAAACGGCCCAGGGGTCGCCCCGATGGACCTTAGGTGGGCAGATGAGCCTGCTGTTCCCACCGGTTACTCTATCATATCCACTTCTCAGTGTCAACTTCATACGGTTATGGGAAAGTGATATCAGGTTCCGAGCCCAGATGCCCGGCGAAGCGGCAAGCAGGATGTCGGCCCATAAGCAGGATATTCTTGTGCCAAGTGGAAAAGCTATCGGTGTGAAGTAGGGGGGAGGCCCTTTGGCCTGTATTGAGGCATAGTACTGTGACTGTCCTACAGGGATATGAAACGAGCTCCTGATCAGATAAGCACATTTGGTAAACCGCCGCAGCAGCGTGAGCACATCACTCTCGCTGCTTTGGTGATTGGCTTGGTGGTCAGCGCGGCGTTGGTTGCTATCACGCCTTTGAACGATTTTCTGTTGATGGGCACTTACCTTGCGGGTAACCACTTTCCCATCGGTGCCTTTGCAGTGTTGTTGGTGCTCACAGTGATAGTAAATGTTATCCTGCGCAAGGTGATGCCCCGCTTGGCCCTGACGCCCGCTCAGTTGATTGCTGTCTGGGCCCTGATTGTGGTTCCGTCAGGTATTCCTTCGTCCGGGCTGATGCGCTATTTTGTCCCCAATATGGTGGCCTTTGACTACTATGCCTCGGCGGAGAACAACTGGAAAGAAATCTTCGCTGGCAAAATTCCCTCGCAGTTGCTGGTGTCGGACCAGCAGGCAACGACCGGCTTCTGGGAGGGACTGCCGGCGGGGGCAAGCATCCCCTGGCAGGCCTGGATAGGGCCGGTAGTAGTGTGGGGCATATATGCCTTTGCTCTGTTTGCGCTGATGATCGGTCTGTCGGTGCTGCTGCGGCGGCGATGGGTTGAGCAAGAACGATTCATCTTTCCGCTGGTACAAGTACCGATTGAGGTGGCCCACTGTCCTGAGAATGGTCGGCTGATCAACAGGTTCTTGCGCAACAAACAGGTGTGGGTGGCCGTTGTTGTATTAATGGTTGTTCACACCTTGCGCGGACTGCACCAATTCTATCCTAGCATTCCCTGGCTGCGCACAAGCTGGGGTATTGCCGTTCATGAGTTGCCCTGGTCGTACAGCGGTGGTCTATCGTTGACTCTGTACCCGCTGATGACGGGTTTTGCTTACCTGCTGACATCCGAGGTGGGTTTTAGCCTGTGGTTCTTCCATCTGCTATTGAAGCTACAAGCGGTAATATTGGGTTGGCTGGGGGCGCCGATGGGGGGGGCCGGGGGCCGGCTATGGCCGCTATGTGTGGGCATCGCTGGAGGAGTCGGGAGCCACCATAGCGCTGGCGATATGGTTTATCTGGTTGGGTAGAACGCATTTTTCGCAGGTTTTCCGCAAAGGCCTGCTCGGTGATCCCACCATAGAGGATAGCGACGAGCCGATAAGTTACCGCACTTGTGTGTGGCTGATTGTAGGAGCTGTAACTGTGATGTTCAGTTGGCTGTACTACTTTGGAGGCAGCGTGCTGCTGGCCTTCATCAATGTGAGTGTGGGCATCGCTGTCTTTATCACTCTGGCTTGGATGGTTTGTCAGGGCGGGTTGATTTTTTTGCAGCCGACGTTTTCCAGCACAGAGGTTGCGGCCAGGCTGGTAGGTAGTCGTGTCTGGCCACTGCGTGGTTTGCTGATCAACCTGTGGAACGAAGGGGTCTTTCGGATGGACCTGCGCGAATACCTATTGCCTTCTTTGCTAAATGCTCTCAAAATTAGTGACGCGGTGGATCTTCATCGTGGCTCGCTGCTGCGGGCCTGCGCCGGGGCCATCCTTTTGGCTTTCTTGGTAGCATTGATCGCAGCCATCTGGCTGCCCTACACCCACGGTGGCGGAGTAGCTCTGCCTAACACATGGACGTACTCGTCCGCCCCCCAGTTGCACTTCAAGTGGGCAGCGGCGCTGTCGGCTAATCCCATCGAGCCGCAAGTCCGCTATCTGGGCTACTTTTTGGGCGGAGCAGTGCTGGTCCTGGCTATGATGGCATTGCGGTCC
>JALGTS010000146.1 GCA_029821255.1 Candidatus Zipacnadia bacterium | reverse complement strand
GGCCGGGGATACGACAATTCAGCCAGGTTCGGCACTTGCTCAGATCTACTCGGCACTGACCTTCACGACGACGATTGCGATAGCTCTCAACCTAAAGGCGCACTGTCGGTATTTCGTTCCCGTATTCATCTCTATACGGCTCGAACTTTGCGCCTTCTTGCCACCACAGTTTCCATTGGGTGACGTATCGCAATGGGGCCTCCAAGAAAGTGGCGCGAGCAGGGACGTACCCTCGAACGAGAGTATTGCACCATCCCTCCGCTGCCTCGTATAGACCCATTATTGCGTTGTATTGCACTTCCCGGTCAGGGTCGTCCAGCAGATCAATCAGTGTGGGCAGGAGTTCCTTATCCGCCAACTCGTCGCGAAAGACACGGCTTGCTGCACGGCGGAACTCCACGACCTGCGACCGCATGACCGCTTGCAGTGCCTCGAGGACATCCTCCTCGCGACTGGCATTTCGGCAACAAGCTTTCATCGCCCCAGAGATTGACTCAATTTGACGCCGAGCCAGTCCACTCGCTTCTCCCCACTGCACCGCTTGATGCAGGGCTCTGGTATCCCCCAGCCGGAGGCGGGCCGCAATAGCTTCCCCTGAGAGACTTGGGTCGTCCTTGTTGCTGAGTTCTTCGAACAGAGGCAAGAGGCTGCGGTCCTTATCTCGCCCCCAGGTCAGACTTCGCATCGCTCTGACTGCAACCTCTGGCTGGCCCTTCGCCGCTAGTTCTTTGAGCACTGGTACGCCCCGCTTGTCTCCCCGCCAGTTTGCCAGATACCCCAGAGCGGCTATCGCCCCTGCCGCTATCGTGATATTTTCTTCCTGGGCAGTGGCGATAAGCTGGGGGATTAACCTATCGAGAGGGGCGACCCCGTCCTGTTTACCAGGTAGTACAGGTGCCAAACGCAAAGGCGGGGCTCCTCCCTCGTCGCCTCCCTGGAGGAGGTCGTACTCATTTGAATCTGGCGCCGGCTGCAAGAAGATGAGATACCGAGCATTAAGTTGGAAAGGGTGCAGTGCGGAATACATCCCCCTGGGGGGCTGAAAGGGTAGGAAGAACCTGGCCGAAATTGTACTCGTCTCCAGATCAATCCCCTTAATTGCGTCGTCGACGGCAACCTCTACGATGTGCCACCGGCCTTTGATCTCCCGTCCGAAAGCCAGTCCCTCAGTTTCGTCCCCGGTCCGTTCGCCACGCACAGTGCCCGTAACGATAACCTGGCAGCTATCAATGGGCCTCACCACCGGAGCGCGAGTGAGCCAGAAGTCCAAGCCGGCATGGACTGTTTGTAAGCCCACCAGGCCAAGCAGAAGTGCGCCAGCGATCAACAGTCTCGTAAATCTCAATGTCTTTGCGGTCATAAATCTGGAACTGGTCATAAGCTAATCCTCCTGCCTCGCCTACCCTCGATAGAATTGGAGCTTGGTGATCCATCTCATCGGCCAGCCATCCCCGGAATTCAGGCTACCACCGCAGTACGTTTGGTGCACGTGGAATATTTCCGTGTCGGCGTCTTCATCATCAGGGTTGACGGGATCTGGATCAACGCTCGTGCCGGTACACCCGTAGTTGTCATCGAATCTCTCTCCGTATTCTTGGTCAGCTTCGTCCCAAAAGGTGACGGTCTGCCACCACTCAGCGGCCAAGGGCGACCAGTCCTCACCTTCATAGTCTGACTGCCAATCCGAGAACTCCTCATTTACGCTCAGCCAGTCTGGTATGTTTACACCGAACTGATCCTCAACTTCCATGCGGTACCACGTGTTAAACCCGTTCCCATTGTCAGAATCATCCGGTCCGTCTATAGTATATGCGTGGTTGGGGACATACACTGATTCCACAACGTTCACCACTACGACCGCGTTATAAGTGAACTGGATTGTCACGTCGTCCTTGGGGTAGCTCATATAGGTACTCTTGACACCTACTTGATTATCGTCCGTTAGAGTGATGATGTCAGTATCGTTCTCCAGGTTGACCTTGGTCGTGCCAGCGATAACCTCCCACTTGAATGTGCCTGTGGTTGCGCCATTTGCCGTATAGGTTACTTGAATGTGGTACGCTGTTGGGTCCTCGCCGTTAAAGTACCATAGCTGGTAATTGGAGCCTACGTGAAACACGGTCACCGTGCAGGTATCTGAAAAGGTTTGTCCGCCTGCTGTCACTCGATAGGTCGCGGTCTTGGCCCCCGTAGTCGTATACCCACAACTGCCGGTCGTCCCACCCTCATGCCAGCCAGTTCCATCCCCGTAGTTCTACTCCCTTTTGGTGATCTCCAACTCACCCAAGTACTCAAACCCCTTGAAGTACACCGTGTAGTCTTTGTACCTCGGCCGCCAGTCATACCAGTCTTCGCCATTATCAGTATTACACTTCGCCACCACATAACACGCACTTGCTGTTGATATTGCCGTCAGACCAAAGACTACCAACAGCAACGCAATTCCCAAAACGTACTTGTTATCCACAATGCATCGCTTCATTCTGCCACCCCATTCACTGATGAACCGTGCTGTACTCGCTTCACCCTATAATAGACGTTTCAGCACTGAAAAGGTCCGCCGATTCCGAAAACTTCTTCGGAAAAGCCAATCAGCCGAACCTGAATCGAGCCAGTGTCTGGGCTTGTACAGCTACTCGGCACTGACCTCCACGGGGACGATGATCTCCAGCGGCCGGGCGACATCAGTTGACCTGATCTGGTCGGTTGCCGCTATGACCCGGCAAGTGGCCAGCCCCTCCTCGAAACCGATTACCCTGACCTTAGCGATCATTCGGTCACCGCGATAGATACCGTACTGCGCACCCGGAGCAGGCCGCATATCAGCGGGGAAGGCCAGCTTGATCGTCTGCTGCTCGACGGGAATCGCAGCTTCGTAGCCAGGAACATCACTGCGCACCTGCTTGAGGCGCTCAACCAGTTCCTCAGCGGCACTATCTGCGGCCGAGCCGACCAGCGACTCCCTGATGCCCGCGGTTACATAGCCTCCGCCGACATAGCCGACTTTGGGGAAGACTACTCCTACGCCTTTGAGCTTAGATTTGGAGGTGGTGATTTCGCCCAGCGGCCGGATAACTCCGGTGCCGACATCAATGATCTGGCCGTTAAGATGGAACTTGACCTTGACCAGTCCGCCCAGAGAAAAGATCCCAATGTTAGCAGCGGCATTGTAGTCTTTGACATCCACTCGTGCGGTTAGCTTAAGTATGGCGCTGGCGCCATAGAGCTTGTTCTGGGGAGGTGCAGTGGTCGGGTCAACTCCAGGCAGATTCTGCTCCTGGCGTATGGCCTGGAGTGCATCGCCGCGTGCCAGCACGGTGAAGCCGTGCTCGGCCAGCTTCGCCTCCAGTAGCGCAGGCAGCCACTTGCGCAGTTCGCTACTGTATCGCCCCTGCATTTGGAGCTGCATTACCACGATTCGCTGGGCGGGGATATCCTGGCCGCTCACAGGGCTTACCACACTGGTAGTCTGCCCGCTCTCAATAGCACCAGTAGCTGGAGCCTCTTCGGCCAACACTGGTAAAGCAACCAGCAACAGACTAATGGATACTATCAATATCCGTTTCATAATCCCACCTTCCTCTGTAATCCTGTTGTCCCAATCTTCTCATATAGTATAGACGTCCGTGGTTGCATATAGTTCCATTGGACACCAATCTGGGCAGCCTGAGATGCAACCCACTATTTTGAGAAGGAACTTGCCGCCAGATGACGAAACAAACAGCAGTTTAGCTAATTAGGTGGTAACCAAGGACTACTACTATGGTCATCATAATGAAACCCGGCGCCGAAGCCGATGTGATCGAGCAAGTTATTAGCAAAGTTGAGGAACTCGGCTTCGAGCCTCATCCAATATACGGTGTTATTAACACGGTCATCGCCGTCATCGGTGACCGTACCCAGGAGGCAATGGATACCCTCCAGAGCATACCAGGTGTGGATCGGGTGGTACCGATCTTGCGGCCCTACAAGCTGGCTGGGCGCGAGGTCAAGCCGGAGGCAACTGTCGTCAATGTCGCCGAT
>JALGTS010000145.1 GCA_029821255.1 Candidatus Zipacnadia bacterium | reverse complement strand
TTCTGCTAATGGCCATCGTCACGCCTCGGCCGGTCCAGCTTTCCACCCTTCCGAGTATGATAGTGCTCTCCAGCCTCGTGCGGCTGCTCCTGGCTTTGGCGGTGGCCCGGCTGGTGGTTGCCAGCGGTCATGCTGGCTACTTGGCGGTGACTCTGGCCGACGTGGCTGGACTAAGCAATCCGGTGGGCAGTCTCGGGTCTCTTCTGACGTTGGCGGTGGTGCAGTTCGTGGTTGTCACCGCTGGGGTGGCGCGTCTTGCCGAGGTGGCGGCGCGTTTTGCCCTTGACGCTCTTCCTGGTAAACAGCTCATTATGGAGAGTGCTGGCCGCGCCAAGGCCGAGGCAAGCGCCCCGACCGCTACAGACTTGGAGCGGGAAGCCAATTTCTATGGTGCAATGGATGGAACGGCCCGCTTCCTGCGAGGCGAGACCATTGCCGTGGTGGCCATTGTTGCGCTCACGCCGCTGGTGCGATTGGCGGCGACAGGCCTGCAAGGCGAAGCTTGGCAAGGGTTGGCTATGACTGTGGCTGGGCACGGACTGGTAATACTGGTACCGGCGCTGTTGGTGGGGGCCGCTGCTGCCATTATAGTAGCGCGGGCCAGCGCGACCTCGGGGCTGGCTGAGGAAGTCGGCCAGCAATTGTTCGGCAGCCCAGTGGTCATATTTGGCGTGGCCCTGGCGTGTATGGTGCTGGCGCTGGTACCAGGTGTGGCCAAGCTGCCGCTGTTGGCTGTGGCGTTCGGGTTGGCTATTTGGGGGTGGTTTCTGGCGGTGCGCAGGATTGCGCCGGAAGTAGAGAGGGCGGCGCAGGTAGCCATGACTGAGACACCCAGCAGTGCAGTTGCCCCACAACTACAACTGGGCTGGGGCTTGCTTGATCTACTGGAGGACAGTGGGCGGCCGTTGCTTGACGAGTTAGCCCATCTGCGTGAGGAGATGTCGGAGCAGCTTGGTTTCAACTTGCCAGGCTTTGTGGTCACCGATTCTGAGAAACTGGAGATTGACCACTACCAAGTAGTGTTTCGCGGTAGAGTATTGGGCGGCGGCTATCTGCGCTTGAGTCGTAGGCTGGCGACTGCCCCACAGGCTGAATTGCTACCTGATGAAGGAACGGTTATTAAGCTGCCTGATGGTCGCTATGGTAAGTGGGTTAGAGCCGACCAAGTGCAGTATGCTTACCAGCAGAGGGTCAGCCTGCTTGATCCGGTTCAAGTATTGCTGGAGCATCTACGATGGTTGCTGCAGGCCGAAGCGGCTCAGTTTTTTGACACCCAGCGTGCCAGCGAGCTGCTTGAGCAGCTTGAGAAAACGCATCAAGCGGTAGTCGCTGAGGCCCGGGCAGCCGGTCTGATAGCTTCAGTGCTGGCGGAGGTGGGTAGCAAGCTGCTGGGGCAGGGCATTCCGCTGGGCGACCCGGTAACGCTGATTGAGGCATTGACAGCCGGACTGAAACAGGGGGCGGACATAGATGGATTAGAGAGCATGGCGCGTAGGCGCTTGTCCGCGGTAATCACACAGATAGTAGCTCCTGACGGGACAGCCTATGTCATCACCATGGCGGCGGCAGTGGAACAGAAGTTGCTGGAAGTACAGCGCGAGGCTGCAGGAGAGCTGTCGGTACTGTCGCCTGATGAGGCTGAACGCTGGCGGTTTATGCTAAAGGATTTGATAGCGCAGCACGGGTCGGTAAGCCGGTCTCTGGTGCTGTTATGCGACCGTAGGATTCAGCCAGTCCTGGCGCAACTGGCCAAGGGTCTGGTGCCATCGCTATTTGTTCTGGAGCCTGATGAGCTGGCGGAAGATACGAAGCTTGAGAATATCCATACTATAACTGCTGCAGAGCTGACGTAGCCGAATTCAATTCATAGTGCAGTAAGATTACACCAGGGTGCCCTGTTGGGCTGTGTGGTATACTTGTGGATCAACAAGAGCGCGACAGATTAATTGAAGATCATATTGACTTAGTTCACTATATTGTCGGCCGGGTGACAGTAACGCTGCCGGAGAGTGTGGATCGTGAGGACCTGATTAGTGCGGGTATAATTGGGCTGATTAAGGCGGTTGATCGCTTTGACCCGACACGAGGCGTAAAGTTTGAAACGTATGCCACTACGGTGATTCGCGGTGAGGTGATGGAATCTCTCCGAGCTCGGGACTGGGCACCGCGCAGCTTGCGGCGGCAGGGGCGTGAAATTGCTCGCACCATAGGTGAGCTTGAGGCCCAACTGGGTTACCCGCCTACTGATGAGGAGATCGCTGAGGCACTACAGATGGATGTGGAGGAATATCACGAGGTGTTAGGCAAGCTCAGCGGCACTTTGGTGCTATCGCTGGATGAAATAATGGAAGATCAACCTCATCTGCGCCCCGAGCCGATGAAGTCAAGCGATGTTACCTATAGGAATCCGGCTGATACTTTGGAACAGGCCGAGATTCAGCAGATGATTGCTCAAGCTATTGAGCAACTGCCTGAGCGGGAGAAGCATGTTATTGCCCTGTACTATCAGGAGGAGCTTACGCTGAAGGAGATTGGTGAGGTGCTGGGAGTTACAGAATCGCGTATCTGCCAGATTCACGCCCAAGCTATTAGCCGTCTACACGGTTACATTTCAAGACATCTGAAGTGATTTTGCGGGTCGGCACGGCCCTTTGCCCAACCACGGTCGGGTCTATGGCACTGGCGTCAAGCCTCGGCCGTGTCGACCCGCGCTATGATCCGCCTTATATCATCACCGATGTCTGCTTGGTCGGTGCCGAGGATCTGAGTGTTTCCACGATCGCCGGAATGGCATTGACAATCAGAGCGGCAATAACTATCAGGCTAATAATGATCATAGTGCCAGCGGTGCTCTTGATATCTTCATCAGAGCTGAACTTTAGGGCAATGCCGATTATCAGACCGAGGGGAGGGCAACAGAGGGCGGTAAGTAGCAGGCCCCAGTAACTCATTACGGAAAGTGCGACGATGGTCGGCTTGTTCCCTGCCTTCACGTCCCGTATGGCCCGAGTGGCTGTTACGGCGCGGTGGATCAGTCCAATAAAGTTTAGGAGCCCAGCAAAGCCCAGGGTAGTGGCTGCTGTTGCGATGATGCGAGGGTCACTGAATGCCCCCCAGGTGCGTAGGTCAGCAAAGGCAAGAGTGCGAATCTCCGCTATTCCCAGCTCACGCACTCGTAGGATGCCAAAGATCAGCAAAGCCAATGCCGGTAAACCTACCAACCCAGCCGTGACGTAACAACTGAGCCGTTCATGGGCAAGTCGCTCGGCCTCCTGTTGATCAAAGATCCGCAGACGTGTCTCCTCGGAGGTCTCGTTAGGCTCAACTCGTCCGGCAGCCGCGCCTCCTTCAGCGATCTCAGAAGCCCGCCGTGCGGCCACCGAATCCTCTTGCAGTTCTTTCTTTTTGGCTAGTTCTGCCTGGACCAGATCGGCTCCACAACTCATGCAGATAGTGTCAGTCGGTTGAATCTGCTCTCCACAGTTTGGGCACCTCGTGATGATTTTCATAGCGCTTTTTCCTCCGGCTTGGGCTGCGGTAGAACCCTACGGATAACCAGCTTGGTAAAGTTCATAGAACTGCTGGGTAACCCGACGAATGTAGCGGCGTGTTTCCGGGAACGGGGGTACGCCACCGTACTTCTTCACGGCATTTTCCCCAGCATTGTAGCAGGCCAGGGCCAGTGCACACTGCCGGTAGTTGGTTTCCCCGCGGAATTGCCTGAGGTACTTGGCCAGGTACTCGACACCCCCTCGGATATTCTCCGGGAAGTAGAAGGGGTCATCCACCCCAAGCTTGCGAGCCGTCTCCGGCATTAGCTGCATCAGACCCTGCGCACCGGCATGTGAACAGGCATTGGGGTCAAAGTTTGACTCGGCCAGAATTACGCTGAATATGAGACGATGATCGACTCCCAGATTATGGCAGTAATGTAGCACCCACTGAACAATCCGCTCTCGCTGGGTTTGTGAGAGGTTGGGGTTATGTTGGGCGATCCATTTTTGCCAGATCTCTATTCTCTCGGGGGCATA
>JALGTS010000144.1 GCA_029821255.1 Candidatus Zipacnadia bacterium | reverse complement strand
CCATAGTCTTTGATCAGTACACTGCTGTCCTGCGTAGATATAATCTTGACTTCGGGGCGCGCCCGTGGGCCAGGGCGTAGTGTTTCAGAGGGCAGGTTATCCAACTGTTGACGAGTTAATTCAAAGGCAGTCATTGGCCTGTTTAGGCAGCGCTCTATATTATTTTGACCGTCAGGGCCGGCGCTGCCACCACGACATTAGTCCTGCACTGGTAACAGATACTACGGCAGCTCATTCGTTGACCAAGCTCCTCAGGTACATCAAGTCAGCCGCCAGGGCCTCGCGCTTCCCCTCACCCTCCACCCAGGAGAATTCTACGCCAATGCAGCCAGTGTAGCCCGACTCACGAAGCTGTCTAACTATGGGCCGGTAATCTATTGCCCCGTCCGCCAGGGGCACACGTCTGACTTCTTTGGCGCTCGTTAACTGAGCGTAGTTTTGGGCATGCATATGCACTACATATGGTAGCACTGACTGTAATTGCTCAAGAGGTGTTTGCGGTTCTGTATCCTCTGGTACAACCTGGTAGTTGAGGCGAAGGTTATCGTGCTTGACTGATTCGGCTAACCGGCGGGCGGAGGCTGCGGAATCCGCGAGGGTGCCGCTGTGCATCTCCACTGCGAGGGTGATCCCCAGTTTGTTAGCCTGCTCACAAGCATCCTGACACTCGCGGACAGTCGCCTCCCAGACGGCTTCACTGGCTCGGGCAGAGGGTACGTCGGAAGCCCACACACGGACTATTTGTGTCCCCAGGCAGTGGGCGGTATGAAGAGTGTCTTCCAGCTCTACGGTGCGTTCCATGCGCGTCTTGGTGGAGCCAAATCGCAGGTACGAGCCCAAAACCGGCACCAGTAGACCCCGTTCGCTGATCATGCGTCGGACCGCCTTGACCCGGTTCTCGTCGAACTGCTCGGAGATATGCGGCTCCCGTCCCCAAATCTCCACCCCATCAAAGCCTAAGTCCTCCGCCACATCTAACACGTAGTCCAGTAGCCTATCACGGTAGGCAATCGTACACAGGATTATTTTGATGTCACTGCTCTGGTTTGTAGCCATTCCGCTTGCAGGCCCCTATTTGTTAAAGATGGTAACTTCTATCCTATTTCTACAGGCTGACCTTCAGCTACTGACCGGTGAATCGCGGCCAGGATTTCAACATTGTGAACGGCCTCGGCCACCGAGACCAGTGGCTGGCGCCCATCACGGATACAGCCAGCAAAATGCCGGATACTCTCAATAGCAAATCCCCGGGGTGTCCCGTGTGAGTCAATCACCACCAGGGGGTTGGGCCATTCGCTACTGTTATGTGTGTATTTCTGAGAGCTGAGATTATGGCTGCAATCGGCGTACATTGTACCTTTGGATCCAACGAGCTGTACCTGAAAGTCGATGACCGAGGGCATAGCATCACCCAGGATCCAGCAGTTATCAAGATGAACCACTGCCCCATTGGCAAATTCCAAGATGCTGTGGAAAAAGTCCGGTGTACGCAGGCCCATATCCGCCAACACACTCTGGCGAGCGACCGAGTAGACGCGCACCACCCTGTCCTGGAGCAACCAGCAAGCCAAGTCGCTAACGTGCGAGCCTAACCACCACGCTACTGTAGTCTGCCCAGCCCAACTGAGTAGCTCCGTTGGCACCCAGATCTTGTTGCTTAGGCGCAATGAGGCCATCTTTACCTCCCCCAGCTCACCGGCCTCAATCGCCTTCTTCATCTCTATCAGTGTAGGATTCCAGCGGTTGTGGAAGTCCACCATCAGGGTGACGCCGGCCTCGCGAACAGCCGCAGCGATGTCGTAAGCTTCCTCCAGACTGGTGGTCATCGGTTTCTCCACTAAGATATGCTTGCCAGCCTGGGCCGCGGCCATTGCGATGTCGTGGTGCAGAAAATCAGGAGTGACCACTGAGACTGCCTGCACCTCGTCATGAGCAATCAGCTCTTTGTAATCTGTAGTAATGAACGGGATATCGTATTCTTGGGCCCGCCGGTTCAGTAGCTCTTCGTTGATGTCACAAATTCCTGCGACATATACACCAGGCTCATCCGCGAGGGTCTTCAAATGATTCTCGCCCCATGTGCCCAGTCCCCACGCCAGGCTCATCCGCGAGGGTCTTCAAATGATTCTCACCCCATGTGCCCAGTCCCACCACCCCAAAGCCAACCTGCCGGTTGCTCATTGGTTTAGCCTCCGAAAACCAAATGTAGTTGTTTCTACTAACAGTTATCTGTCCACTCCTGCGATTATATGAGATTGCTCTCAATGTTGTCAACGGGTTGACACGTATAGCAGAAGGTGATAGAGTCATCGGCTATGGTAACTGTTACCATGTCTGCTTTGCAAGTGGAGCAACAAACCTCATCCTGCAGAAAATAGCTGCAGCAGAATCGGATAGAAAAGATACGATCGGAGGCTGAGCGGGTATGGCCGACGACGAGTTGAGTTCAGCGGCGGGAGAACCATCTGAACCTGAAGAGCTGGAAATCGAATTCTATGGCGAACCTCAACCGGCCGAAGAGTCGCCCGGCGAACTCTTAGAGATTACGCAACAGGATATTATAGACGACTCTGAGGAGGATTTACCGGCCATATGCGAATTGAATGCAGTGGTAGCTGGAGGGACAGCTAACTGGGTTGACATTCCGGCAGTTTGTGGTCAAACTAATGCCAGTTTCGTTGTGCGCTTTCAGGAGGTCAAGCCCGGATGCTATGGGTGTGTGGGCACTGAGCAGCGGAGGGATCCGGCTGGCCGCCAGCCGGGTGCTCGCGGTGGAGCTATCAGGGGAAGCTTCGATCTGCGCGGCTACCCGGGGTGTCCGATCTGCGGGGCGCCGGGGCTGGTAGTATGCAGTGGTTGTGGGACGGTCAGTTGCGGAGTTTCGGTGCGCCAGACCAAGCAGGGCTTGGTTATGACGTGTCCCAACTGCCACAAGGACGGTGAGGTGCAGCCGGGAGGGCCACGCACACAGATGTGGGCAACCGGCGTCGCCGGCAAGAAGAAGTACCCCGGTTAGACAGATACGAGCCACCCTATATGGCAGCGCGGGGAGGTATCAGATGATAGGTAAAGAATCAACTCAGCGCTCTCTCAATACAATAAGGAGGTGACTTAAGTGCCTGTTCCAGAAGTAGATCCTGACCTTTGTACCGGATGTGGGTTGTGCGTGGACATTGCGCCCAATACTTTTGAGCTCAATGATGAGGGCATCTCGGAGGTTATTGACCCAGAAGGGGACGATGAAGAGACCATCCAGGAGGCCATTGACTCCTGCCCAGCGGAAGCCATTTCCTGGGCAGAGGAGTAAAAGGCTTCCCATCACAACCACTCTTTCATCATGGAGGCGAGCAGCCGCAATAGATGGCTGCTCGCTTTTCTGTTAAGCTCGCCGGCAGCAGTTGCCACATTGTCGGCAGTGTGGACAGGCAGCATTTGGCGAGCTTGGTAAGCTATTCTAACCCTGGCTCAGCCACAACTACTGTAGTCTCTGCGGCAGCTATCTCTTGATTGGCCGAGTCGCGAGCTATTACCCGGATTGTGTGCTCACCGGCCTTGCAGCCTGTGGTATCCCATTGGACTTGATATGGCGACACATTGGTCAAGGCCACAACGCGACCGTCCACATAGAATTCGACCAGATTGACATTTAACCCAGAGCCAACTTGCGCTGTGATAGTGACTAAGCCGGCTACTATCCCCAGCCGGCTACCCCGCACTACAATGGCCAACTGGTCGTCAGCGACACGAAGGGGGCCTGTCAACGCCGGGGAGGCGCCAGATTGTGGTAACGAAGGCTCGGGGGACAGAGAGATAGCCGCCAGAAGCGCCTGTGGCGAGGCGGGCAATTGCGTCAGGAAATATTGGTCGGCAATGGCCTGCCGATAGCTGTTCAGAACCAACTCATCGGTGGTTACTGCGTAGTCGTTGTATGCCAGACCGTCGCTGGCAGCATCAACAGAAAACCAGTTGATAAACACCACGTGGTGGAATTGCTGGCGGATTGCTTGATACATCTGCTTAATCTTGGCCGCGGCAAAGTCGCTACTGAATTGGTAGGTGGCCCGACAGTAATGAGTAACACCGTACTCGCAGATTGCTATTGGCTTGCGGTTCCCATAGAGATCGTATATGTAGCGCAGGTCGTCTACCGGATCGCGCTGCGAAGGCTGGTTGATGTCTCCGTCGTGGTAGAGCACAGCATAGATGTTCACGCCCACCCAGTCCACATATTCATCCCCGGGATAGTACAGGGGAATAGTACGGCGGGGAGTAGCAAACGGACACCAGACCATTATCACATTGGGAGCTTGTGCTTTGATCACGCGGTAGACCAGCCGCCACTTGCGGATGTACTCGTCGGGGTTCCCCGAATAGGGCATCCAGGTGCCATTCATCTCGGAGGCAAAGCGCAGGAGGATGGGCTTTTTTGCTTCCGCGGCAGCCTGTGCCCAGCCGTGCAAGTAGGCATCATCCTGAACCTCGTCCAGGCCATTGTTAGGCTCCCAGGCGATATGAGGGAGCGCTCCGTGGTTGTGGACCTTGGCTACCCAGTCGGTAGGAAACGGCTCGCCATAGCCCAGATAGCGCATATAACTGCTGTGCTTTTTGCCCGTCAGCTGCTCAAATAGGGTAATATCCCCAGCGGCGACTGGGTCCTGCTCTATGTAAGCACCTATGTAGCACTTGGCCTGCGCGGGCACAACTGTCCCCAGCACGCTTAGCCCGACGATAGCCACATGCCACAACACCAGTCGCTTAAGCTGTTGCAATAGCGGTTTCTTTAGCATTACAGCGATAGGTTAAAAGCCTCCGCTGGGCTGTCGTGGAGCAGAAATTGGGCGACACGCAGTGCTTCTTTTTCGGTATCGTCACCTCGCGCTACGCGGTCAGCCAGCACCTGGGCGATGTTGCGACGGGCTTCGTAGAGGTGTCCGTAGACCAGTTCTACATGGCGCAGGTCGCCGCCAAATCCGATAATCTTGTTAGCTGGTATCAGATCCAACCAGTCGGCCAAAATCTGCCTCGTGCCAGCAGCAGAGATGATGTGCGCCCAGGCCAGGTCCGCCCATACATTGGGAAAATACTTGGCCAGCACCCCGCACTCGCGGGCGTAGGGATAGCCGGCGTGGAATAGGTCAAAGCGGGCTTGCTTGTATTCTAAGAACAGATTAGTCAGCAACGTCGGATTGGTGTTGGTGATCAGGTTATTGCCTCCTGCCTGAAGTCCTGTGTGGAAGATGATGGTCATGCCATTTTCCATCGCCGCTTGCAGACACTTGTGCAGCATATAGTCCTGTAGCGGCTTGGCCTCGGCCCAGGAGAGCCCCTCGCCCAGGTGGGCAAAGATTCTGTTGAAGAGCCGCTCGGCCTCCGCACCGGTCACCTTGTCGTACTGGAGAGTGCGGCGGTAGGCTTGACCGACTTTCAGGGCCACCGCGCCCTCGGCGTGTGCTTGGCTGATGTGGCTCTGGGCGGCATTGACCAGGTCATCAAGGCTATGAATACCGCGGTCGGTGTTTGCGGATAGCTCTTCAATTTGCTGCTTGGTCCGGGCCTCTATGAACTGAGTAGCGCGGATAGCCGGCACGAACAGTTCCCGGTCACAGTCGGTCCCCACATCGCTGTTGTCCAGCACCGAGATGGCAATGTTGCAGCGGTCCTTAAGTACCTGCTTATACCAGCCGGGCTTATTAGCCTGCCTCATCTTCTCAGTAGCTTCAGCGAGCGCTGCAGCCGACATCTCTTCACAACCGAACAGGTCTTTGACAGTCCGCGTCCACATCCGCGCGTAGGAGCCGTTACGAATCTTCGGCCAGTAGGGCGCCAACAGTTCCCAGCGTGGGGCGATCTCCTCTTTCGGATTAACAATCTTCTGAGCGACCTGCGGCGGGCAGCCCGCCGCGCACAGGTCACCGATTACATAGTTGTCAATCATCTCCAGGACATCGGTATCCCTCGCAACCCGCTCGCTTTCCGGATATATATGCGCATGCGAGTCGATCACTTCAATCTTCTCAATCTCGGTCAGTATCTCCATAGTCAGCTCTTTGCTATTCACTGAAGCATCCTCCTTGACTTGCTATTGAGCGTTTGGCGGTTGCAACTTGCCTGTACGGTAGGCTTGC
>JALGTS010000143.1 GCA_029821255.1 Candidatus Zipacnadia bacterium | reverse complement strand
TTCGAGCGCCAGAAACAGAAGCTGGAGCAGCAGAAAGCCCAGCAAGCGGCGCTGAAGGTCCAGTTGCAGCAGCAGCGCGACGAAGTGGCTGCCCGCAAGGCCGCAGCCGAGCGGGTTATCAACGATATTCGGCAAGACCGAGCGCTGGCTGAGCGCCAGTATGCTTTGATGCAGCAGGAGTATGAGCGTATTGCCCGGGAGCTTGCCGCGCTGCAACGGCGCGGCGGAGGATACAGCGGGGCCTGGAGCGGGCAACTGCTGCGACCGGTCACGGGCGGGATTGTCACCAGCCGATTTGGCTACCGTATCCATCCGATTTTGAAGAAACGCAAAAAGCACTGCGGAATAGATATCGCTGGGCTGCCGGTAGGAACTCCTATCAAGGCAGCCGACGATGGCCTGGTAATCTTCTCTGGCCGGAGTGACACAGCGGGTAAAATGGTACGAATTGATCATGGCGGTGGCATTGTCACCCTTTATGCTCATCTGTCGCGCTGTGCCGTTAAGAAGGGGCGGACAGTCAGTCGAGGCGAGGTTATTGGATATCTGGGGGGCACTGGGGCCTGGTGTACCGGCCCGCATCTGCATTTCGGAGTCTGCCGAAACGGCACCTGGGTCAATCCTGAGATCTTTATCCGATTTTAGTTTAGTGCAGGCCCAAGCGTTGGGCAGCACAGAGTAGTTGTGACTTGTATGAATGCCAGAACGTTGCGAAGAATTTGGCTTGTCAATGTATGCGTTTTGTTGCTGGCCGGGAGCTTTCAGCTACCGGCACAGGCTAATACGCTGAGTGAGTTGCGCAGCAAGCTCAACCGCTACCTGTCGCGGCAAAAGCAGGTCAAGCGGCAACTGCAGTCGATCAAAGGTGAACAGCGGCAGGTCCACGGGGAACTAATTACCGCGCAGAAGCAACTGGCTCAGGCACAAGCCCGTCTGCGCGAGGTTGAGGCTGAGCTGCGCGAAACCAAGCAGCGTATTGCCGTGACTGAGCAGCAATTGGCCAAGACTAAGGCACGGCTCGACAAACACGAGGCCCAAATGCAGCAGTACCTGCTGGCGCTGTACCGCGCCGGCGAACCCACCTATCTGGAGGTGGTCTTCCAGGCCACTTCGTTTCAGGATTTTGTAACTCGCGCAGAATTCACGCGGCGGTTAGCGCAGCGTGATGAGGAGTTACTGACAACGCTGGTCAGCGAAAAGCAGGCTTATGAGCGCAGGCGAGCTGAGCTGCTGATGCTGCGGGCACGCCAGGAAGACCTGCGGGCGCAAATCAAGCAGCAGCATGACAAGGTCAAAGCGCAGGCGGAGGCTGCCCGCCGTGAGCTAAACAAGATCAATGCGGATCGGGTTAGGGCCGAGCAGATGCTGGCCCAGATGCAGCGGGAATCGCAGCAGATCGAGCAGATGCTCGCCCGCTTGCAGCGAGGCGGGGGCCAGCATTACTCGGGAAGCTGGGGCGGCAGTCTGAAATGCCCGATTTGGAGCAGCTATCGCATATCCAGCCGCTACGGCTGGCGTATCCATCCGATTTTGCATACGCGCCGCTTTCATGACGGTGTAGACTTGGCCTGCCCTGCCGGCACGCCTATCCATGCTGCTGATAAGGGGCTGGTGGTCTTTGCGGGTTGGCAGTCGGCTTACGGTATTACGGTGCTTATTGATCACGGTAGCGGCATCTCCACGATGTACGCGCACTGTTCGCGTTTAGCAGTCAAGCAGGGTCAGATTGTCAAGCGGGGCCAAGTTATAGGGTATGTAGGCAGTACCGGATGGTCTACTGGGCCGCACCTGCACTTTGGCGTGCGTAGATACGGGAAACCTATCAATCCGATGAAGTTTTAGGCTTTTGGGAGGTTAGAATAAACTAATGAACAGAAGTTCTTTTCCTGGGCGGGCCTGGTTGATAGTACTGATAGTTATGCTTATGGCTGGTGCCTTTGTGGCTGGCATTGGCATCAGGCATTCAGCAGCCACCGAGCCACTATTAAGTCTGGTCGGTCGGGTGGCCCAGATTGTCCCCGGGGTGGTAGAAACCGCGGAGGGAGCGGGCATAACTGCATCAACCGACTTGCAGCCACTGGCCACCTTCTGGCAAGTGCGCGAGAAGATCCTCAATAGCTTTGTTGATCCGGTGGAGGATCCTACCAAGCTGACTTACGGAGCAATTCGGGGGATGGTCGCGGCCCTGGGAGATCCCTACAGCCGTTTTATGACTCCTGAGCAATATGAAGAGTTCAAGACGGAAGCTTCCGGGCAGTTTGAGGGCATCGGCGCCTATCTGGAGGAACGTACGGTCGGCGAAACCGGCAAGATAGAGGTGGTCATCTTTTCGATAATTCCAGGCGGACCGGCCTCTGAGGCTGATATTCGTCCTGGAGATGTGGTAATAGCTGTGGATGATAAGCCGGTTGAGAACAAGCACGTTGGTGAGGTTGCCGAGCTGATTCGCGGCCCAGAGGGCACGAAGGTCACCCTTACCCTTCGTCGCGAGAAGCGTGCTGAGCCGTTCACAGTTTCGGTTTTGCGCCGGCAAGTCACTCTGCCGCCACCCGAGCATAAGGTGATTGATGGGAAGATCGGGTATGTGTGGCTGCACAGCTTCAACAAACAGGCGGAAGTGCAGTTGCGCGAGGCTATTGAGGAGCTGCTGGCAGAAGATATTGAAGCTCTCTTGCTGGATCTGAGTGATAACGGAGGCGGACTGCTGGACCAAGCTATTTCCGTAACCAGCCTGTTCTACGAGGACAAGCCGGTGGTTTACGTGCGGGAGCGCGGTCAGCAATTGCAGTCGCTGAATGCTCTGCCTGACCAGGCAATTGTGCCTCCTGACCTTCCAGTAGCCGTGTTAGTGACCAATGGTAGTGCCAGTGCCTCGGAAATTGTCGCCGGCGCGCTCCAGGATATGGGTCGGGCGATCATCATTGGACAGAATACCTTTGGAAAGGCCAAGGTCCAGACGCTTATTCCGCTGGACGACGGCTCGGCACTGGCTCTGTCAACTGCTGTCTATCTAACCCCAAAGAAGCGGGATCTGAGCAAGGTGGGTGAGGACGGGAAGCGCGGTGTTAAGCCGGATGTTCAGTTGCCGGGTTTTGATCCGGAGGGTTCACTGACAGTCCGGCAATGGCATGATAATATGGTAGAGAAGGCAGTGGAAGTGCTTGAGAAGAAGCTTGCTGGTTAGGACAGCATAGCCCATAGCCGGGGACCGGAATAACGAACTATCTGCTTGTCCTGCTTACGGAGAGGATCGGTTATGAGAGAACAAGATCGTCCTGATCGGCGCTACCGGCGGTTGCAGGCTGCTGTCCGCACCTATCGTGCGGCTTTGCTGCTGGCGGTCATAGTGATTGTCATCCTTAGTGTGGCCCTTCTGGCCAGGCGGGAGCGATTTGCGCGGGCCATCAAAATAGATGGTAAGATTGTTGCTTTGGTGGCAAACAAGAAAGCGGCCGACCAGGTTCGCTCTCGGCTGCTTAAGGAGGGTAAAGATGACCTGCCGGGGCAGGCTTCATTTGCCCAGCAGTGGGAAGACGCCTCCTGGCCGGTGGAGGATAGAGAGGTTCTATCGGTATCCAAGGCAATAGAGCTACTTCGGCCTAAGCTTTCGGTGTTGGTGAGTGCTGCGGCTATTGAAGTGGATGGTCGGGAGGCTGTAGTATTAGCTACCGAGGAGTTAGCTAAGCGCGTCTTAGACGAGGTCAAACGCAAGTATGTGGGCGAAGATGATACCTCACTGATAGAGCCACCTAAGTTCCGCCAGGATGTGCGTATCGCCCAGGTCTCGCGACCGGCGGCGGAGATTCTTACCGATCTGGGTACCGCTGTCAAGCAACTTACGCAAAGTGGCACCACCGCTAAGACCTATGTGGTCCAGGCAGTCTATCCGAGCTGAAAAAGCTCAATCCTGGTGTGACCGATCGCATCCTGTATCCCGGCGATAAGCTAACAGTTTCTGCGGCTGCCTCCCCCTTAACAGTGGTCACGGTCAAGGAGGAGACAAGAATTAAGCAGTTGCCACCCGAGACCCAGGAAATTCACACCCCTACCTTGCCCCGGGGGAAAAGGGAGGTCGCCAGCGAGGGTAAGCCTGGCAAAAAGAAAATATGGGACAGGGTTGTCTATGAGAATAACAGGGTTGTTAGCCGTGAGCCTATCAGGGGAATTATACTGGAACAGCCCCAGGCGAGAAGAGTATTAGTGGGAACAGGCCAAGAGGTTACCAGCGGAGGGTCGCGATAGGCGCGG
>JALGTS010000002.1 GCA_029821255.1 Candidatus Zipacnadia bacterium | reverse complement strand
CGGGCAGGCGACTCGTCAACCGACAGATAGTAGTTCTGGATCGGGCGCTACCCCAATTGCGGGCCGTGGGGCTGGGCTGAAATGGATCAATCGCTGGCTGCGGAAACGCACATGCAAGTATATGAAGAACTTCCAAATGGGACTGTAGAATATTTCAGCGACTATAACTTGTTTGGGCGCAGTGTGGTCGGAGCTGAGCCCGCCTTCGGTGGAGGGCTGGGCAAAGGCCCAGGCGGACCGAGCCCCTTGGTGAGCTTCACGGAATGGCAAGGCGCCTATGGCTGGGATATGCACAGTGTCTACTCCCCAGAGTTGAAAGCTCGGTTGTGGGCGAGAAGTCTGGAGTTAGAGCTAACTGCGGGCCCGGCTGCCGATCTGCGATTCCCGGGGATCCCGCCTGAAATCAACCCAGCGCCATATCAAAGTCCTCCTCCGAGGATGGCGGTATATCCTAATGTGATGCGTTTGTTGTCACAGCATTTGCTGGGGTAGTAGGTGAAGAGAAGGGGGGAGCAATAGTCGGACCGAAGTTAACATAATATAAATTATATGAATTCAGGCAGATGCTGCACAGATGCGGCTCTCAGCGGCCACAGAAGGCTAAATTAAGTGAATAGGCGGAGCGAATGCTGACGAAGCGCTGCGCGAACGCGATGAGGGAATACCCATCTGCTTACGATACTTGGTCACAGTGCGGCGAGCGAGTTCATAGCCCTCTTTGCAAAGGATTTCTTCAAGTTCTTTGTCGGTCAGTGGATCCTCAGCATCTTCCTGCTGGATTATCTGTGCAATAAGCGCTTTGGTGGGTAGGGCATCTTCAAAGAAAACTGCAAAGGGCATTAGCGCACCGTCGGGCATCATAACATATTTGTTGCGGGTAGCCCGGGATACCGTAGACTCGTGTAGGCCGGTTTCGCGAGCAATTTCCTTCTTAGTCAAAGGCTTCAGAGCTGTTATCCCCCGAATAAATATGGCCTTTTGTCGTCTAACAATGGCCTCGGTGACAAGTTGCATAGTAATATAGCGCTGCTGAAGCATCTCAATGAAGCGGCGTGCTGCTCTGATTTGCTCGCAGACGGCTTGAATCTGGTCAGGGCTGAGATCTGCTATGGAGTCAGCCACGGCTTCCCCTCGCTTTATTGCATGCTCCAGACGCAAATAGGCTTGGTTGATGCGCAGACTGTACGCCTGACTCTGGGGAATTTTTACAGACAGGTCTTTGCCATCGTAGTAGACTATGGCATCAGGATAGATCTGATGATTGCCGGACCGGTGCGGACTATCCGGGCAGAATTGCCGACCAGGATAAGGGTAAAAGTTGCGGCGGATGTATTCAAGGACGTCTCGGACCTGCTGAACCGCTAAATTCGTGGCAGCAGCCAACTTCTCCTCAAAATTGTTTCCCCAACAGCCAAAATGCCGGACAACAAGATCAATCCCCTCTGGAAGTGTTTCTCCAGACATTCGCCGGTCGCGCAACTGGAGTTCAATGCACTCCCGCAAAGAACGTGCTCCTACTCCCGGCGGACTAAGTTGCTGTACATAGTCAAGTGCCTCTTGCACTTTCTCAGGGGAAACACCCATATCCTCGGCTACCTGGAAAATGTCGGCGGTGAGATATCCATCGTCGTTGATAGCAGCAATCAGAATCTCTCCAATTCTGTGGGCTGAGCGTGGCGCTGTGGCATGTAATTGCCAGAGCAGCGCGTTTTGGAGGGTTTGTAATTCCCCCACTGCCTCTAAGGGAAAGCCTTCACTGGAGTGCTGTTGCGAGCTGCTGGAGAAAATTGGCTGTGTAGGTAATCCTACCGGCAGAGCCTCATAGTGTTCGTGGTATGGATCTATATCCAGTGCGGGGTTTTCTTCCAGTTCCTGCTTAATACGCTCAGACAGATCAACATAGTCTAACTCAAGCAGGGTACTACGAACAACGATATGTGGGCTGACGGTGACCTCGGTACGTGGCTGCACTTCGTGCCGAACTTTTAGCATAGTTCCCCCCCGGGACGAAGTAGTAACGCTGACAACAGGAGTACAATGCAGGCCCAAGCACAGACGCTGTTGTTGGGTCGTCGCTATGGCACGGACTGTTCACTACATAATAGTTATCGGCCCAAATGCCCATTTCTTGAGGGCCATATCGCAAATGAGGAGAGTAAGCTATAGCAAATCGCCGGAGGCTCGCCCGCCGACACCGTTGTTCTGCCGGCTTATTACAGGTGCCCCTGTTAAAGCCTACAGTCCGCTTGCCGATATACTCAGCAGGAGCCACCGACATTGTTATTGAACGACACCAACCAACAAAAGGGGTTGGGAGCAATTGCAGCAACTATTACAATACAGGCTCCTGGGGGGCAATGTGGATACGGGCCAGTACAACATATCTACAGGTAGCACACCTGCTACTACAGCCGAGGCTATCCATCTACTCCTCCTTCGACCTTCCCTGGCTACATATATTACGTCTAATAGCGCGCCCTCGCGTAATAGATCTCATACGGCTTTTTACTTCAGCTGGCTGTGTGATGCTGGGAAATGTCGAAATGCTCCTGTCCTCTGGAAGACTGCCCAATTACCCACAACGATGCTGGCTACACCGGCCATAGTAACTGCGGCATCTATAATGCAATCCGACCATCACAGCACTCAATATACCAGCCATAACTATAGCGAAGCAACACAAACACTCAGCTAACAGAACAGCAGCAGAGAGTTACGGGAACGAGGAGGTGTGAAACAGATGCGAATAGTGCCTAAGATGCGGGAAACCGACTCTCCCCGGTGGCCGGCTGTAGCTGGGCTGCGCCTTAGAAAAAGGCCGGTGAGGCTTTCGGGCGATGCCCATCTGTATCGGCGGATTATTGGTATGATTCATCAGCGACCTGATGTCCGTCGGCAGCGGATAGATTCTGTGCGCCAGAAGTTACACAGTGGCCGATATGAAATAGATAGCAGACATCTGGTAGAGCTGATCTTGGAGGCGGCCAAGGATACGCGGCGCGACTACCGTGCTGCGGCCTAAAGAAGTATGACTCTCATCCCAGCATAGACACTCGCTGTTCTCCCCCAGACGAGTGGATACTGCTCTGTGCCCGACCAGAGAAATGCCTCAATATGGTGGTGATTACGCCGAGGAGCGCTAATTTTGCTGCGGGGACTTCAGATTAGCTTGGCAAAACCCGATTATATAATTACACCAACCAAAGCCGGGCTATGAGTAACAAAACTAAAAGACCAGCCAATACAGACGCCCCTGTTTTTTCTGTCGGGCGAGGAGCGGGGAATGAGCCATCGTCTGCCCGCAACGGTTCAAAGGGTTGACCCTATATGGCGTCGGCAGTCAGTCTGATGATATATGCCTCAGCGATTGGATAATAATATAGATAAATCGTCGGATCGGCCCGATAAGTCTTTGACCTTGTGGGAAGCGATGGGAGAGTTGCACACAATACAGACCCAGGAGAAAATCGCCTTGGACAAGGGCGATATTGACCTATTCCGGCAGTTGCTGAAGCAGCAAGCCAGAGCCTGGAATGTAGTCTATCTGCAAGCAAGTAGGTTGATTAACAGGGGTGAAGCCCCGCCAGATATGATCCGGCGGCTGGAGAAAATCTTAGACATTCACCACGACCATGAGCAACGTATTCGCCAGGCCAATGCTGCTATCCGGCGTAAACTCGCGCAGATGCGGGATGATTATCAGGCTGCCTAAGCTGGCAAGCCTGCTGGCAGAGGGGCTATGCCAATCCATCTCTTTGTACTTTTGTAGGTACCGACTTATTGTCAGGGAGGCTGACGGCCAGTGTCTCAGCGGTGTGGCCTCGGTGTCCCCTTTGCAGGCCCCGCGACAGCCGTAATATGCCGTTTCTCCGGCGGTGATTAGTAGAGACTAACTGGTTTGCTGCTTAGTGCTACCATTGCTTCTATTTGCTGGGCCCACCAACTCTGTATCTATTAACAAGTGCTCAGGTCTGATGGTGTCACCAACCGATAGTACTACTGCCCTCTGAACGGTGTTCCGCAGCTCTCGCAGGTTCCCCGGCCAATTATGGCTATACAGCTTCTCCCATGCCTCTTGGCTAATTCGCTTGTCTGCCCCACCGCTAAATTGCTTTATAAAATGTTCGGTAAATACCTCTATGTCTTCTGGACGCTCGCGTAGTGGAGGCAAGGTTAGTGGAATAACATTCAGCCGATAGTATAAGTCCTCCCGGAACTGGCTTGATGCCACCATCCCATCTATCGGCTGATTGCTTGCTGCTATGATCCGCACATCCACCGCAACTGGCTTGGTTCCGCCCAGCCGCATAAAGCTGTGGTCTTCAACAAACCGTAGCAGCTTTACCTGCATAGCCGCGCTCATATGGGTGATTTCGTCTAAGAAAAGAGTCCCGCCATCAGCAATCTCACAGAGACCTGCTTTTGCTGTGTTGGCCGAGGTGAAAGCACCCTTCTCGTGACCAAACAGCTCATTTTCCAACAGTTCATCGGGGAATCCCCCACAATTCAGCGTCACCATTGGCTGCTCGGCCCGCTCGCTCAGATAGTGGATTGCTCGAGCTAGGTACTCCTTGCCCGTACCGGTCTCCCCTTGAATCAACACCGGGGCATCGCTTCGTGCCGCCTTTGCGGCCATTACATACGTCCGCTGGACCTTGGAATTGCGACTTAGGACATGCTGCCAGCCGTACTTTTGCTCCAGAGCTCCCCACAGATACACATTCTCGTCAACCAGACTTTGCTCGCTAATAGCGGCCTGAGCCTTCGCCAGCAGCTCCCTGGCATCAAAAGGCTTCACCAGATAATCGTACGCTCCCCACCGAAGAGCATCGGCTGCTGTGTCAACCGAGGGATAGGCTGTGATGACTATCGCTGGTGCGGTTACGCCAACGCCGCGCATCTGTTGCAGTAGCCGAGTGCCGTCAGTGTCTGGCAGCTTGCGATCAATAACCAGCAAGTCAAATTGTCCTTCGCCCACGATCCGGTAGGCTTCGGTTGCTGTGTCGGCAACTTGGCATTCAAAGTTGCCCTCTTCCAGAATAGAGGTCACCAGATCCTGCATATTCGGGTCATCATCAACTATCAGTGCGCGTCTTTTGTTGGTTGCCATTATATTGTGCCTCGGCTACTGGCATACGCAACGGCAGCCTATTGTTTATTCATTGTCCCTTCTCAGAGCAATTTTGTGTCAATTGCCAATACATCTGCGGCGTTATTTATCTACACATCCGCCACTCTTACTAACTCTCCCCTCTCCGCCGACTGATAGGCCGCCTCCACCACTCGCTGGCTCCATACTCCCTCTGCCCCATCCATTGGTGGGTTGGTATCGTTAATGATCGCCTCTGCGAACGCTTCAATCTCTTCCTGATACATATTACGGCAGTCGGATTCAATCCTCAAATACTCTTTCTTCCTATTGGAGTTCTCCACGACGCGCAATACCCCACCGGAAGTCTGTCCCAGGACCCCTTCTGCTACCAATGTTCGCTTTGCCCCATTAATTTCCAATAGGTTCTGGGCTGCCGCCGTACCAAATGAAGTGTCCACTACCGCTATGGCTCTATTAGCCAGGTGAAGGATCGCCGTGGCCGTATCTTCTACTCCTTCATAGTCATAGACCACATTCTCTACCATCGCCATGACTGCATCTACTCGCGCCCCAACCACAAACTCTATCAGCCCTGCACCATGATTTCCTACATCCATAAAGACTCCTCCGCGATGCAACTCCCGGACCTGCCGGAAAGCTCCTTCCATCGGAGGATAGTCGAATCCAAGCTGGGCCCGTGCCGAAACAACCTGGCCCAAGATCCCCTCGTCAACTATTCGCTTGGCTTCCACGGATAAATGGTGAAATGGCATCATAAAACCGATGCCTAACTTCACTCCGGCCTCCTCGCACACAGTCCGGATCTGTTCGGCCTCTTTGACCGAGATAGCCAGCGGTTTTTCGCATAGCACATGCACCCCCCGCTCAGCGCAAGCCTGTACCTGCTCCAGATGTGTATGCGGCGGTGTCGCTATATAGCAGGCATCCATCTCCACACTATCCAGCATCTCCCCCACATCGGTGAACCACGGCACCCCTCCGTACTTCTCGGAGAGCTGCCTCACGTCCGTCCGGCTCATAATTGCCGCCAGTTCGCTGTTATTGGCGGGGATTATCCCTTCTGGAATAGTACGCTTATCTGCAATCCCCCGGGCCCCTATCACACCCCATCTTATTTTGGTCTCGGCCACGCTGACCCGCCTCCTTCCGAATCGTGGACCAAGCTGTTACTACTTGGAATACGCCCCAATAACCTTTTTAATGCCCGCAGCAATCAGCTCCATATGCTCTGGCTCATAGGTTGGGTGCACCGCCACCCAGAAGCACTTCGTCTCCATATCCGCTGCGTTCGGGCAGAAGACATTTTCGTAGTCTACTGCTTCCGGTCGCGTGTCTGGACTCTCAAACGGATATCTCTTTTCCCCAAAGCCGTTATGTTCTGTGTAGGCCTTCTCCTTATACCCCTGTGGCCACTGTACGCTGCCAGCGGGAATCCCTTCTGCCCTCAGTGCCTCTGTGAACTGTTTTATATCGCATTCAAGCTGCTCCATATCCAATACTATCGGATACAGCCAGTACGCATTCTGCACCTCCTCGGAGTTCGGCGGCAGCGCCAAAATCTGTTCTACCTCCTCCAACTCTTCATCCAGAATAGCTGCATTGCGCTTACGCCGTGGTATGTTCCACGTATCAATACGCTCCAATTCCTTCAGACCAATCGCCGACTGCATCTCCGTCATCCGATAGTTGAATCCCACTGAGTTGTGGATGTAGGGCAATGTTTGCTCCAGCTCCAGCAAGCTCATTCGCATCTTCACATCATACCCGTGGTCGCGGAAAGCCCGCATCTGCCACAGCCATTCTTCATTGTCAGTTACCACCATTCCCCCTTCGCCACCCGTGCTGAAATGCTTGCTCTGGCAGAAGCTAAAGCATCCCACGTGGCCCACTGCCCCGGCCTTCTTCCCTTTGTACACCCCACCGTGCGCCTGGGCCGTATCCTCAATTACGTACAGGTTATACTCCTCGGCGATCTCCATAATTGCATCCATATCACAAATACAGCCGTAGAGATGCACCGGAATTATCGCCTTTGTTCGTTCGCTAATCTTCTCACGAATTGAATCCGGGCTGATGGTATGACCGTTTGGCACTGTATCAGCGAACACCGGCACTGCTAACGCCTGACAGACCGCAAACGACGTCGCAATGAACGTATACGACGGCACAATTACTTCATCACCTGGCCCAATGCCCAAACCGGCTAATGCCACATGCAGGGCGCTGGTGCCGCTACTGGTTGAGATTGCGTATTTCCGTCCCTCCCATTCTGCGAATGCCTCCTCAAACTGCATCCCCAGCGGCCCGGTCCAGTAGTTGATCTTACCGCTGCGTAGTGGCTCAATTGCCGCCTGGATTATCTCCTCGGTATACCACGGCCAGGGTGGAAATCCATCAGGCGCTATCTGAGGGCCGCCTTCAATGGCTAACTTTGTATCTGTCATCCTTCTCGTCCTCCTTGTATGCGCTCTCCGCCATCACCTCAACCTCCTGCTCCCAATATATCCTTCAGAGCGACACATATCTGCTCGGTATCCTTAAAGCTTATATCACGATGTAGTACAAAACGAATCTGCACTTCATTGCGCGCCCTCGCCTGAATGTCCCACTCAGCAAGCCGCTCGCACAACTGTGGGGCGGTCATATCCGCCCGCTGCAATTCAAATAGAACCATGTTTGTCTGCACTGTGGCCAGGTCCAGCCTGACCCCAGGCAGCTCCGCCAGCACCTCCGCAATCCTCCTTGCTTTTTGATGGTCCTCGTGCAGGCGCGGCAACTCTTGTTCCAGTGCTACCAAGCCGGCTGCTGCAATAATTCCTGCCTGGCGCATACCTCCTCCCAACATCTTCCGATATTCCCGGGCCCGTGCAATAAAAGCCTCCCTCCCGCAGATTACACTGCCCACAGGTGCTCCTAAGCTCTTTGACAGGCAAAAGGTCACCGAATCCGCTGCCGCCACCAGTTCTTTGGCCTCCACTCCCAAGGCCACTGCTGCATCAAAAATACGCGCTCCGTCAATATGCACCGGCACCCCCTGCCGATGCGCCACCTCGCAGATGTCGTTCGTATACCCAACCGACAAACAGGTCCCTCCTGCTCTATTGTGTGTATTCTCTAATGCTACTGCCCCGGTTGGTGCCCGATGAATCTCTTCTGCCCAGATTGCTGCCTCCACCTCCGCCGGGTTCATCGCGCCATAGTGCCCTGGGAGCGTATGCACCATCAACCCCGCTAGTCTTGCCACGCCTCCGCGTTCGTAGTGGAATATATGAGCATCCTGCTCTAATATAAGTTTCTCGCCTGGCTCAGTCAGTGCCAACAGGCTAACAATATTCCCCTGTGTGCCCGACGTTACTAATAGCCCCGCCTCTTTACCTAACAAATCCGCTGCCACTGCCTCCAACTTATTTACTGTGGGGTCTTCCCGGTCTACATCATCGCCAACCTCCGCCTCTGCCATTGCCCGCCGCATCGCTTCGGTCGGCCTTGTCTTTGTATCCGAGCGCAGATCTATCATCTTCTTCTTTCCCGCTTTATACTCCTTGCTTTATCTATTATGCCTTTCCTTGTTGTGTTCGCCCAAACCATCAGCTGCCCTCTTCTTTTCGTCAATTCTGCCGCCCTTCTCTGCAACATCCCAACCAATAAAAAGGGCTCTCCTTCGGGAGAGCCCTCTATCTTTCTATCTGCCTTCGCAATCAGCTATTGAATCGTCACCGTCCCGTCAACCACTGTCGGAATGGTCGGAACCTGCGTCGCACTACTCGTCCACAACTCCAGAGGTGTGGGCGCCTCCGCAGTTGTATCAATATCAATCGCCACAACACCGGGACCGCCGATTGCCTGAAACTGGATATTTAATATCTCGTTGGTGGTCGTGCTTAAATTCACTATATTGCTGCCGTTCCAGCCCACCACCGTCACTTGAATTACCCCTGCGGTACTTACATTCTTGGCGATGATATGATTCGGCGAGGCTGGCACCGCCGCCCCTGCCTGTACTGCTCCTACTCCTCCGGCTAATTGCAGTTTGCTGTCATCGTACTTTATTGTCATCTGATAACCTGCCGGCGTTACCGGTGGCTTAGCTAGATATATGGACACCGTCGTCGTATCACCTTGTGCCACTTCGGTGTTTTCGCCGTAGACCGTATAAACATCCGGCTCACCATTCCCTCCATTACCTCCCCCACCCCCACAACCTGCCGCAAGTATAGCTATTACCGTCAACGTTGTTATTGCCATATTTCGGTACATCATAAAGTCCTCCCGAAGTTTCTTCTGCTATTCCGCCGAATAGCTTATATTGGCGGTGGTGGTGGAGGCCCGCCTTCACCAAACGGCCAATCTATCTCCCCGGCTGCTGCCCGCAGCACCTTCAGGGCATCCCCTGTCTCTACCGCACCATTTAAGTTGCAGTCGGCAATATATTTCTCGCCTATATCATGGCTACTCGGATCAACTACAATCTCCATAATCAACTGGGCATCATTAGCTGTCGGGTTGCCGTCCGAGTCCATATCACCCAGCAACGGCCCGGCACTCGGCCTCACTGCTCCTTGCGCAGCTGGTTGGCCTGTTGGGCTGGCCGCCGTGGCGTTTGCTGCCGGCCCATCATCCCCTCCCCCACACCCCGCTAAACTCACCGCCGCTAATAGTCCTACACTCACCACTACGGTTGCCATAGCAATTGCCCCAGGTTTCTTGCTCATCATTGTACGCAAGCTCCCTTAATTACTTTAATTACTCTACTCTGCCGTAATTTCTGCTTTTGACTAATTCCCAGCCCAGAATGTTCCACTCGCCTACCAGTTTTTACCCTCACCAGCATCTTCCTTCTCATTAAATATTATCCTTAATCCTATGAAGGACTTCTCCCTCGCTATCGCGAACCTATTATCCGACCACTATTTAACGGGTGAACCCGGCCAATGAATAGCTCGCAGGACGAGCTCAATTTTACACCAAACCATATTGGTGAAAACCACAGCCAACTCGCAATCCGTCCTCCCCGTTTAGGCGGTGACGAGTTGAACCTGGCGGAGTTCCCCTTCGCCCTGCTCTCCGACCGGCAACCCAATGGAGTTGAATCCATTCAGTTCTCCGATACCATCCGTGGCAAGGACGGCAAGCCTATTGAACGTACCTGGATAGTCACCGGCGGTGATGAGTTTGGTTTACCCGTAGCCTCTGACGAACAAGTCTACGTTGCCCTTATGGAAATCACCCGTGAGCAAAACTATGCCAACCGTGTTATTCACCTCACTCGTTACGAGCTAATACACCGCCTTGGCTGGCCCGACAAAGGAGGCAGCTACCGGCGTCTCAAGGCTGCTCTCGATCGCCTCCTTGGCGTAACCATCACTGCCCAACGGGCTTTCTGGGACAAGTCTCGCCAGTCCTACGTTGACGTTGGCTTCCATATAATTGATGACTACGCTCTATATGACGAGCCCCGTGGCCGCAAACCCTCCGGTGCTCGCCGCTCTCTGCCACGCAGCTACGTAGCTTGGAATGAAGTGGTTTTTGCCTCCTTCCAGGCAGGCAACATCAAACAGCTTGACACTGGCTTCTACTTCGGGCTGCGCAGTGCAGTCTCGCGTCGTCTTTTCCGTTACCTTGATAAAAAGCGCCTGGACGGCAAATCCGCTTTCCGTATTGACCTCCGCAAGCTCGGCTTCGAAAAGCTCGGTATGAGCCGTAATTACTACCCCAGCCACATCAAGCAGGAGTTGGACCGGGCTCACCAGGAGCTTATCACTCACGGCTTCCTCTTGGATTATGAATACTATCGCCCGGGGCGTGATGTCGGCGAGCGTGTCAAATACTGGTTCTCCACTCCCTCGCAGACTACCCCCGCACCCCCTCACGAGGATCTACTCAATCAGCTCACCGACTTAGGCGTCACCGTCTCCGTAGCCCGCCGCTTGCTTGCAGAAGATGCTGACGAAGTAGCCCGTCAACTGGAATATCTACCTTATCGCAACCCTGCCGACCCGCCCGCTATGATAGTAGAGGCCATTCGCAACAAGTGGGCCCCACCTGCCAGCTATCTGAAGACCCAAGCTAAAGAAGAACAGGCCCGCCGTGCAGCCCAAGCCGAACAACAACGCCGCGAGCAACGCCGCCAAGAGTTACGACAGCGTGAGCAATCCCTTGCTGAGTGCCGTCGTGCCCTGGACGCCCTCCCTCATACCGAGCGCCAACAGATTGAAGCTCGCGCCCACCAGCAACTCCGTCAGGATAATCCCGCGCTGGCTGCTCACCCCCATACCGCTGCCTACGAAATCGTCCTCCTCAACTACATTGCTAACCTCTTGGCAGAAGAGACAAAAGAATAGTAAAACACAAAAGTTAAACAAACCCCTCCTGCTAAAGCAAGAGTAAGAGAGAAACTTGTTTCTCCGCAAAGACCGGGCAAAACCGAAAATAAACTATTCGCTGGGGTATTGCCAGGAGCTGATAATCTATGAACAAGCGCGCACTTGGGAACACAGGCTTGAAAGTAAGTGAGTTATCGCTGGGAGGAGGACAGTTTTACAGCGGCTGTACCGTGGAACAAGTGAAAGAGGTCGTTAAGGCGGCGTTCTCTGCCGGTATCAACTACTGCGACACGGCCCCCGGCTATGGACAGAGTGAGAAGTTGTTGGGTCAGGCGTTTGCCGACGTGGGTCAACCCTGTATTGTTTCAACCAAACTGGGCGGATATCCAGAGCCATTTGATCCCTGTGACCCGCAAGCACTTCGTGCCTCAGTGGAACACAGCTTGAAGCTATTGCGACGTGATCATATTGACATTCTGATGATCCATGAACCGGACCGCCCCGGACAGTTTGACTGGTGGACAGACTGGGAGAATTTCACCGGTCCGGTACTTGATATAATGGACGAACTGAAAACAGAGGGCGTTATTCGGTTCACTGGACTGGGAGGCACTACTGCCTACGAGTTGGCCCATATCATCAATACGGGCAGGTTTGATATAGTGCTAACCGCATTTAACTATAGTCTGCTATGGCGAGAAGCTGAAATCGCAGTAATCCCGGCCGCCAAGGCCAACAATATGGGTATTATCATCGGTTCGCCTCTGCAGCAGGGGGCATTGGCCCGGCGTTTTGATGAACAGATTGCGCATGGGGCCCGCTGGCTTAGTCCACCACGCCGGCAGCAGTACAAAGCCCTTTATGCGCTACTTGACGAGCTTGGCATCTCCATTATTGAGCTGGCAATGCGTTTTGTTATCTCTAACCCGGATATTTCGTCTGTACTAACAGGAGCGCGCACTGCTGCGGAGTTGCAAGAGAACGTTGCCGCCGTCCAGAAAGGGCCCCTACCACCGGACATCCTGCAGCGGCTGGATGAGATCTACGCAATGGTGCCATTCCGACCCTTTGAAGAACCTTTTGGTTTGCCGTTCATGCGTGAATACAAGGGCCCTGGTCGGGCTAGGTAGGAGAGTTAAGCAATGAAGGCTGCTGTTGTCCAACAACCTGGCCTTTTGGTGGTATGTGAAGTACCGATGCCTGAAGTCGACGACTATCACGCCCTCTGCGAAACGCTGTACGCGGCTACCTGTAGCGGCACCGACCTGCATATCATTAAGGGCCGTTTCCCGTTTGGGGTTGACTACCCGACTATTCTCGGCCACGAAAGCGTTGGCCGCGTAATCAAGGTCGGCGCCAAAGTGCGAAACATCAAGGTCGGAGACATCATCAGCCGCGTAGGAACACCCTCCGTGGGCAACTACAGTTCCACCTGGGGCGGGTTCGCTCAGTTTGGGCTGGCCTGCGATCACTGGGCTGCTCGGCAAGACGGGCGGCCTCGGGAAGAATGGTATGGCGACCGCCGCCAGCAAGTTGTACCACCTGATATTGACCCTGCTCATGCCACGATGATCATCACTTGGCGTGAGACCTTCAGCTATATCACGCGTATGGGCGTCGCAGCAGGCAATAGTCTGCTGGTGATCGGTTCGGGAGGCAACGGACTTTCCTTTGCCGCGCACGCAGCCAATCTGGGGTGCTCTTCCATAGTTATGATTGGGAATTTACACCGCCGCGAGCTAAGCCGGGCCGTCGGGGCTACTGACTATTTTGACTACAAAACCGAAGCCCTGCATACCGCTGTCAAGGAGGCCTATCCCGAGGGCTTTGATTTCATCATTGATGCAGTGGGAAAAAAGGCCGTACTAAACGCTGCGCTGTGCCATATCAAAGACGGTGGGACAGTAGGCATCTACGGTGTGGACGACTACGGCCAGTGTGTGCTCAATCCCGTCAATGCCCGGGGTACTTTCACCTATTTTAACGGTGGCTATGATGAAGCCGAAGTCCACGAGCAGATCGTCGCATTTATGCAGCAGGGGAAACTGGATGCCAGTTTCTGGCTGGACCTGGAGAAGCCCTTCAGTCTCAAAGAGATTACCGAGGCCTTCGCCGCTGTTGAACAGCGTAAACTCGTCAAAGCATTGGTCCGGATCTGCGAAAGCCCCCGTTAAGTAGACAGGGACAGAGCTGGACATCTATCCCTGATCCAAGCTACTCCCTTTCACCTATCCCATAGTACCAAGTAATTTTGGCATTATGACCCGGAACCGCACTCCCAGATCTGGATGAAACAAGTGCCACACCGCCCGCCCCTCTTCGGGCCAAACATTGATTAGCTCTTGAACTTCTTCCTGCGCTATACGCTGTTGGAAGAACTATCCCTTCCTTACCCCCCAGGCGCCTGCAGAGCTATCTCATAGCGCCAACAGTGCGGGTCCTGGGCCGGCTCAAAGATCAACCAGTCACCCTCAATTCTGCTGGGCCGCACCTCGTAGGCATTGGTGTATTCTCCTCCTCTATCGCCCTCAGTAAACACCTGGTAACGACCTGAGCGGGCCACCCGTCGCCCAGCCACCACGTTGTATATCTCCTCCAACTGATAGGGCCCCGGCCGGCCCAGGATAGTCGGCAGGTGCAGGCTGATTACATCTTTGGTCTTGCGGATCTGGTAGACAACAATCTTATCCGGCTGTGGCACGCGCACTGCGTAGGCCCCGTTTACTTTGGCTGCTCCAAAGTCATGTATTTGCGGAGCGGCGAAGAACCAGTAGTCAGGGCTGCGCACATATTCTACATTGTAGCCACCATCAGCCAGAGCGCAGTACTGCTCAAAGGCCGGACCACGGACAAGATAACCTGTCATCGGCGACAGCTTTAACCCGTCAACTTCCCATACCAGGTCGTCACGTCGGCGATTAACCCACACCTGCGCGCCATGATCATAGTGTACAATAGGACGGTGGATATCGTCCTCAAAAAAATCAATTTCGTGGATGCCGTTATTCCCCAGCATTTTGTGGAAGGCTGAATGTATGTAGTAGGCCTTCAGCCGGCTTACCATATCACTTAGATCATTATCCCAGTAACAAGAAATAAGCTCAGGCCGACCAAACAGTACGTTAAGCTGCGCCCGCTCCTGAAAGTAAGTCCGCCGCTCCTCGCCCCTGAACCGCTCCCATTCTACATGGTTGTAGGCGCTCACGGGTAGATGCCAGCGCCGGTGCACTTGGTCCAGGTTGGGATACTGTTCATAGTCGGCTCCGTCAATGCCATAATTCATCATGTTATTTGTCTGGTTGAAGGCACCCCCATCCATAGCCTCAGCATACCGCTCATTGCCGCACTCCGAGAAGACTGGAGCATCGCCGCCCAGCTTCCGGGCCAGAGCAAACAGGTCAGCAGTATGCTGCCACCACTCGCGCTGGGTGTAGTAGTTGCCCTCATGGTCGTAATAGGGACCCGGATACAAACATGCGTGGACATCGAAGTACCACGCATTGACCCTCATAATATCCACATGCTCACGCAGGTTATAGAAATCCTTCCACATATGTCCTTCGGTGCCCCACTTTGTGTACAGATTAGGCAGCAACCGCGTGGAGCCGTGGTAGCCGCGCTGTAGACTTCCATCCGCATTGTAGACGCAGTTTTCCGCCGCCCAGTCCGGCGAGCAGCGCCTACCTCCCTCCGCTACCGGATCAAAATAATCAATATAGTTGGTGTAGGGGGCGTACAGACTGTCTGAAGTATCTAATATGCGGCGGTCAATATCGCTGGGGCGATTGGTGTAACTCAGCCAGATGAAGTGACGCGCGCCCCGGCCTACCAACTCCCGATACCACCATTCCAGGTGATCCTTGATCGGGTACCACGCCACAAACATGCAGCGTCCGGGCAACTTCTTGACCGCCTCTGTAGGCTGGTGCCCCAGGCTGCGGCTGTACTGGCGGAAAGCCTCCTGGCCCCCCTTGGCCGTCACCACAAAGCGATAGGTAATAGGCACTGATGAGTAGGTGCGCAGATTAAACAACGCGCTTCGGTCATCGGCTTCGTAGACATACTGATGTGGCGGCATATCCGTCCCCTGCATCAAGGATAGGCCATTGGCCAGTTCCCAGGTCCAATAGCGATTAGTGCTGCGCCGCGGCCCGGTGCTAAACGACTTTATAGGACCATTGATCACGCAGGTGCCAAAGTAGAGCCGCTCAGCCGCTAGCCCCTCCCCGTGGCAGCGTCCTACTCCCAGATCGTCCAGGTGCTGCCCTGGCCCTTGCAACGCAATCTCAAAGCGGACTGCCTTGTCCTCCGGCTCCATACTAACCACTATGCGTGCCGAGGTAGGCTGCGCTAAGTCAGGATGTTTCAGCGTCTGCTCGTAGATGACGCGATTGTTTTCGGTATGACTATCTTGCTCAACTACTGCAAACTCCCCCAGGGGCTTCCCATTCACCACCGCGTTGAAGCCATCAAAAGTCAGTTGCTGATCAGCTACTGCAATGCTGAATGCCTGCCCCCACAGCCCTCCCGTTGCCGGCAGCGTTACTTGAATATTCTCGTCACCGCGCCAGCGTAAGAGCAGATTGTCTGCCTGCCTACTGACTGTAACCTCTGCACCCCACCCCGCCGACGCCGCAATCAGCATCGCCGCCACCACCATACTATACGCGCTCATCTGATGTGCCATAACTACACTCCTTGTCCGTATAGCTGCTGCACGAGCTACCCATTATAACAGAGCCCTCTTGCGGGAGCAATGCACTATACCCCCGACAGTAGCTCCCCTGCGACCCCGCAGCCGCCGTACATCCTGTGCAATCCGAACATCCCAACCCCAACATCTCTGCCTCCAACCTTCTCCCCTATTCCTGCAATAACCACCTCTTACCTGCCCAATCCTACCACGCCACTTACGATCCCCTGACACGCTCATCATGTCCATCCCGATCAACTCATCTATCCGCTTCCAGTTGTCAATGCAGGTAATCCGCGATCTCATTGGCTGCCCGGACGCCTTCCGTCATCACGAAGAGAATAGGCTCACGAACCTCGCTGAGTTCCTGGTACTGCGCCTCGCAGCGCTGATAGCCAAGCCTGAGGCGGGTGGCGTAGCGTTCATGGGCTGGCGTCTGCTTATCCCCGCGCACCACCAGCTACATCTGTCAGCAAATATTCCGCCGCTTCTCCCCAAACCATCTCCAGGCCCAGCGGCAGATCCCGTAGCACAAAATCCCGCCTCTCCCCCACGCCCAGCCCCATCTCCTTCGCAGTTCTAACTTCTGCCATTTCGCCTTCCTCTCCCCTCGTTCTCCCTCGCCCCCTTTACCCCCACACCAAGCCATCTCCACCCCACAGATTTCCTGGTTTTACATGAATTCAATTGCCGTATTGCGGTGATGCGGCAGTTCTGTATTGCGTTAGTCATTTATTACCGTTTTACTGTATTACGGCTCCGCTTCAGCCAACAACAATCTACCTACCCATAATACCACCGGAAGGGGACACCGGGCATACTGGGCAAAAGGCAGAGTGGCAAGCGAGGTGGTGTTGGCCGAGGCGGCCCCTTGAGTGAGATACCGCAATGCGGCGATGCGGCATTACGGCACCATATAGCAGGACTGGGCACGGTAGAGCAGTATTGCCTTATTGCCGCTTGACAGGATTGCGGTAATGCGTTATAAAAAATAGAGCAATACCGTGTTGTTTCCCTCGCTCGCTTTGTTGCATAAATATGGATTCAATGAATCTGGTGGGCAGGCGGTAAACAAGGAAGTAATAGTGGAGCAATTCCCAATGTGGGGTGGGGAAGACAAAAGTTGTGTCAATCTGCGAGGAAGCAACTGTGCCCAATTTCTAAAGCGAGAGGGGGAAGAGAAGAGCTGTGCCCATCCGGGAGGAAGCAGCAGTGGGCAATTTCTAAAGTGGGGTGGGGGAGACGAAAGCTGTGTCAATCGGCAAGGAGCGCCGGCCGGAATTGAGCAGAGAATACCCCAGACACAGGGAGAGCATATATGAGCGTGAATGACAAAGCTGGGAGGTTATGCTATGGGTCGGATTATTGCGCTGGCTAATCAGAAAGGCGGCGTGGGGAAGACAACGAGCTGCGCCAACGTAGGAGGAGCATTAGCCGAGAGGGGATATGACGTGCTATTGATGGATATGGATGCGCGGGGCGATTTAACCTCGTACTTTGGCATCAATACTGAGACCCTGGAAGCTACCGTGTACGAAGGGCTTTTTGGTGAGAGTGGGGGATTGAGCGATGTAGTAATCGCAGTAGAGCAGACGAATAGAAGAAGGAAGAAAGGGCGATTAGAATTAGCCCCGGCGGACATTGATCTGGCAGGGGCGGCACTGTTGTTGGCAAATATGGAATTTGGCGAGCGGCAGGAGATAGTTAAAGAGGCGCTGGAGGAAGTGGGGGAGAGCTATGATTTCGTATTGCTGGACTTGCCGCCCGGGTTAGAGATGCTATCGGTGGCAGTATTGGGGGCGGTGGATGAGATAATAGTACCGCAACAATGCTCGTTTCTGGCACTGCACGGCCTGCGACAGATCACAGACAATATTGAGCGGGTGCAGGAGATCAATGCAGGGTTGCAAATCTGCGGGATTTTGCTGACCATGCACGACCGCCGGACAGTGCATCATCGGGAGGTAATTAGGATGGTACGGCAGGCGTTTGGGCAACTGGTTTTTGAAACAGTGGTGCCGCAGACGATACGGTTCCAAGACGCAGCGATAGCACATCAGACAATAATGGAATATGATCCAAACAGTGAAGCAGCTAAGGCGTACGGCGCAGTCGCGCAGGAGGTGGTTGAGCGTGGTTAGAAGGCGAAGGTTACCAAAGGCCGAGGATTTTTTTGGCAAAGCAGAGCCGGAAGCAGGAGAAGAGCCGCTGGCGAAGACGATAGAAGAGAGGCCCGACGCAGAGGATAGGCAAACAACAGAGGAGGCGATAGCGGAGGGGCGCAGGTTGGTGCGGGAGATAGAAGAGTTGGGCGACCAAGATGACGAACAGGCGGCAGCAATGGTAGAGGCGGCCAAGAAGGCCGAGAAGGCAGTGGAGCGGCTGTATGCGGCAAAGGAGGCAGCGCGCTATAAGCCGCGCGTCGTGCCCCCGGGTGTGACGGAGAAGGTGACGTTTTACCTGCCCCCAGAGCAAATCAGACGGCTGGAGGTGGTAAAGCTGGAGCTTTTGTTGCAGCATAACCTGAAGGTAAGCCGCTCGCAGATTATAGAAGCAATAGTTGAAGGGATGGAGGAACAGATGGCTAAGATTGTGGAGTATCTGGAAGAGCGGGCGGAGTAGGGGAGAGTGGTTAGTTAACAGCATCAGCGGACACTGCCCACATAGCTTCGGGGAGAAGGGCAGGCTATTCAATCGGCCAGGCGGGAATTGTCCGGTCAATGTCCTGCATCAGTTGAATCGTCTCGCGCAGGGCCAGGACGATCTTCTGGTAATGGGTAATATCGTCATCTTCTGGTAATGGGTAATATCGTCATAGGAGAGCGTGCGGCCCTGGCGGTCTTTGAGCCACTTTTGACAGACCTGGTAGCCGCCGATATGAAAATTCCAGACCTCGGGCTCCACGCCGGCAAAGTATTGGGTCTTGTTGATGTAGACGCGGCCCAGGGGTGTCTCAGAGACAGTGCTTTGATGGACAGGCGAGACGCCTTGGTCAACAGGTGGGACGCATCGGTTGACAGGCGGGACGCCTCGGTTGACAGGCGAGACGCCTGTCCTACTACTGTGCGGTAGGTCGGGCGTCTCGCCCGACACCGTGCTAGTGCCTTCGAACCACAAGTAAGGATACTCCCAACCACTCACCGATAGACCAGCTTTGACCGGATTGTTGAGCATGTAATGCAACTTCTCTTGAAACTCATGTCGGTTGCGGATAATGCGGTCGAAACTTTCCTCTATCCAAACAGAGCCTGCTGAGCCACGCAGCCGGTTGACTTCGTGCGCTGTGTAGCTCTTGACGCTGTGAAGGATCTCGGTAAGTGAATAGTATGCGACGCCCGAGTCGGACGGGCTACCCCCGGCGTTATCTGTGAAGGCCTGCGGAGGTAAAGGCAACGTCTGTACGAGTAAATGGACGTGGTCCGGCATGACGACTGCTGCATAAACACGCCATTTCTTACCGTGCCAGTGGAGACAAGCATCCAGGACGACTTGGCGCTCGTCTCCGGTCAATTCTCCTGCGCGAAGCCGAAAGGTGACAAAGTACGCTGCACCTGCCTGCTCCCAATGGGGAAGATGGCGACGACGACGGCTCAATTGCGGGGTAGCTGGAGGAAATGCAGCAGAATCGGCGGAGGATTCCTCCTGGACAGGCGAGACGCCTGTCCTCCCGTCAACAGGCGAGACGCCTGTCCTACCGGAGTTGGCGGTATCTTCTGTGACAGGCAGGACGTCTTGGTTGACAGGCGGGACGCCTGTCCTACCGTTCGGTAGGTCGGGCGTCTCGCCCGACAAGGTTTGTGTCCTACCGTCAGGCTCCACATATCTTACCTTCCCCACCTCATTGGAGCCTGAGATGTTGAAGGCAGGTGCCTCGCCGATCTGGCCGGTCTCGCGCATCAGGTGCAGGTCAGCCAGGCGTTTGCCCTTCGCCACCAGCCTGGCAAACAGCTCCCGATCCGAGGTCAGCGGCAGGCGCGGGAAGTCAATCTTGAGGAACTCGGCATAGCGCTCGCGGTAGGTGGGCGAGTGGAAGACAGCATAGGCGTAGTAGAAGATATCCTCCGGGCCGAAGGTGCCGACGTTGGGTGAAGCATCTTCCGGGACGGGCGGGACGCCTTGGTTGACAGGCGGGACGCCTGTCCTACCGGTGTCCGGTAGGTCGGGCGTCTCGCCCGATGTCGTAGGTAGGTCGGGCGTCTCGCCCGACGCCGTTCCCAAATCACCCTGCCCATCAGGGATGAAGTCCAGCCCCAGTTTCTCTGAAAACTCCTTGATGAAGTCGCGATTGAGATTGGGCCGCCGCCCCTCTTCGGTGGTTCCCTCCTCGGGGTAGAGGTAGAGGGGCATAACATAGGTCGTTTCTCTGGTTTTAATAGAAACAGCACAACATTCCGCTCCTCGGTTGGCACAAAAGATGTGCCGAAAGCCAGGGACAACTTGCTGGCGAGAAGTAAGCAGTGCGAGATTCGCCTGTGATACGTGCTGTATCACCTGGCGGCGGGGCCGGTCAAGCATAGCGTCATGATAATAGAGCCAGCGGACATCAAAGGGGCGGTAGAGCACCCTTTGGAAGGCGGCCTGCCAGTTATCATCGTGCTTCAAGGCACTTCGGGCCTCGGACAGACTCCAACTGCCGGTGCTCCGC
>JALGTS010000142.1 GCA_029821255.1 Candidatus Zipacnadia bacterium | reverse complement strand
GCTGCTGGTAGTGTATGACTCGCTGGCCGTTGACCTTGCTGCCAATCTGGCGTTTGCGAGATACCCTCCTTTCTTCGCCCGGTTTCGATTGGCACTCCAGCCAGGTGCTGAGAGAACCCCTGATGGGCGCTGCCCGTCAGGAGCAAATACATTATAACAGGCCGAGCACAAAAACGCAATTGCTTTCTATGAACCGTCGGAAAACCTAATTTCTGCCTGCCTGGTGTCAATGTTTTCCCCTATAACAACTTGATAGCGTTGAAAAAATCTTCTATGATCACCAACAGATGGCCCCGCAGCCAAGACAGAGTCGTAATGTGAGCATGTTTGCCAGCTTTAGAGTAGTTCAGATGTCGCTTCCCTGCTGTTGGAGCTCTATCAAACAAAGGCTGAGCTGATAGTATGGAAAAAGAGGCACCGTGGGGACGGGTGGTCTTAGGTAATAACATGCGCAATGTCACCTTCTGAACAGGAGGCCCCAAGGTGGTTTGCATCGGCATTGGTCTGCACGTCCACTACGACATCAGCGGAGTTGCCAAGGATTGAAAGGAGAAACTACTTACTGTGTCAGGCTATATGACCAGCCGGGAGCGTATGTTGGCGGCAATTGAGTGTCGTGAGGTTGACTACGTGCCATGCAGCTTTATGATCTTCTCCGCGCTGCGCAGCCGTTGTGACAGCGACGAAGAGTTTGTCAGGCGTCAGATGGAGATGGGCCTGGACACCTTCGTGTCTACCGCCTCCTGGACGTCGGTGAATAACTTCGAGCACCGCGACCTGCCGGGTATTGAAATCCGCTATTCACCGCAGGTCCAGGTGCGGCAATGGCGACAACAGCGCGCGGACGGCCCCGACATTCTGCATAAGGAGTATATAACCCCCGATGGGATACTCAAAACCGAGGTCCTGTCCACCAACGACTGGCCGTATCCCGGCCATGTACCGCTGTTTGATGATTACCTGGTGCCTCGCGCGCAGAAGTTCCCGATCGAGGGGCCGCAGAATCTGGATGCGCTCCGTCACTTGTTGGTGCCACCCCATCCTGAAGAGGTAAAGAAGTTCCGAGCCCACGCCTTCACCGTGAAGAGACTGGCACAGGAGCTCGACTTGCTGGTTATCGGCGGGATGGGCGTGGGGTTGGATGCCGCAGCGTGGCTGTGTGGGATAGAGCAACTCATCTTCCACGCCATAGACCAGCCGCAGATGGTAGAGGAATTGGCCCAGATTCTGCATCAATGGAACTTGGCGCGCATGAAAGAGGTACTGGCAGTTGGGGTAGACCTGTTTGTGCGGCGGGGCTGGTATGAGGGCACCAACTTTTGGTCGCCAGCGATGTACGAGCGCTTTATATTTCCATCTCTCAGCCGCGAGGTACAGCTAGCACACCAGGCGGGAGCAAAGTTCGGCTATATCAATACCAGCGGCACAATGGGGATCCTGGATTACATACTGGAGGCTGGTGTGGATGTGCTGATTGGTGTGGACCCCTTAGAAGGGACCGGAACTGATATGGCCCGGATGCGCGCCCAAGTCGGGGACAGTATGGCGCTATGGGGTGGAGTCAACGGCTTCGTAACGGTAGAAATGGGCTCTGCCCGGGAAATACGGCAAGCCGTGCAGGAGGCTGTAAGACAATTAGGGCCGCGCGGGCTGATACTCTCGCCGGTTGACAATATCCGCGACGAGAGCGATAAGACTATGCAGCGAGTACAAACCTTTATTGATGCATGGCGGGCGGTGCGGTGAGCATGCTCTTGCCGTCTGAGCAAAGAAGACGAACGCAAGCAGCGCTGCGCAGCGGAAGCTCAACAGATTACAAACCCATGAAAGCTTGGTCTGAGGGAGACTTTCTATGGAGGTTAATGAAACTGGATATATCCAAACGCCAGGCAGGGAAACGATTTGTGATGCCAATAGCAGATAACATCCCTCGGGAACTACTCGGGCATACGATAGGTAGTGCTGTAAAGACTTGCAAGTAATAGTGGCAGGACTGTTCCAGATGCAAGGAAAGCTCCATCCAAAAAAGGAAGTGTGATGTCAGATGAGCGACTTGACGAAACTACACGGGATAACCACGGCGCTGGCTACACCGCTGACAGAGGCAGGACAGGTTGACGAGCCAGCCGTGGCGCGACTGGTAGACTTTGTGCTTGGCGGTGGCATTAACAATCTGTTTGTTTTGGGCGCAGCGGGTGAGTATGCTACCTTCAGCCGCCCGGTGCGCCGACGGGTGATCGAACTTGTTGCCGAGGCAAATGGCGGTCGGGCACCGCTGATCGTGGGCGTTAGCGACAACAGTACCTCACTGGTGCTGGACCATATCGCTGACGCTGGTGAACGCGGAGCTGATTTTGTTCTATGCACGCCCCCGAATTTCTATCCGCTCACCCAGGATGAAATGAAAGACTTCTACCTGCGGGTATCTGAGGAAGGCGGCGTGCCCGTAATAGCGTACAACTGCCCGCTGTCATCTAATCATCTAGAGCCGACAACCGTAGTCGACCTAGCTGATCATCCGCAGTTCGTAGGCCTCAAAGAGACTTCTACACAGACAAATCTGGAGCAGATGTTTATTGCCGTTGGCGAGCGAGATGATTTCGTGCTAATGTCAGGCTGGGAGTATCTATACCTGCCCGCCCTGGCGATGGGCATCCGAGCGGTGATTATGGGAGGGCCTGGTAACCTGATCCCTCGGTGGTGTCGGCAGATATGGGATGAGTTTGGCCAGGGTCGTCACGAAGAGGCGCGGACGTCTTTTTTGCGCATGCTTAAACTGCTGGAACAGCTTTACCAGATTGGCACCACTCCCATGGCAGCTGTCAAGGCAGGCATGGAGCTGATGGGCATTTGCCAGCGGCACATGTCTCACCCGGTTCGTTCCATAACCGATGATGAGAAGGACCGTATCGAGTCCTTGCTTGAGTCTTTTGAGGTGCTGTAAGGCTTCCAGTTGGGCGACCGAGCACTCCGAGGCAGCGCTTTCCTATGTTCGCTTACATGAACAGTTCGTGCCGATGCGGCCAGGTGGTTAGCTGACGCTGATGTCGTTCTGCGCTTTGCCCTTCGCTATAGCAACCATCTGGCTGTTATCCCAATTAATCTACATCCCCAAATGCTTTTCGTCGTAATCAGCGCCAACCTATGACGCTACACTTCCCTGGGCTGCCCGCGGTCTGGAGAATTACAGCATTGCCCCAACTAAGACGAGATTGTACCACCATGGCGTTAGCTCCACCGGTCTCCGGTTGACTGCTAGCTAGAGCCGGGAGCCTGGACCATCCTTGCCAACAAAGTCGTAAGTAACACGCAGATCTACGTCTGTCAGGGTCAGGTCGAACTCGCGGTCGGCATCAGGTACGGTAAGCAGCTTAATTTCTATCCGGTTGTCACCCTTGCGAGGTAGCGTGTTGTGCAGATCAAATTCTATCCACAGACCGGGACCGCTTAGCACAGCTCGCTCATAGGTCCACGGCGCAGTTTCAGCATTCCATCTTACCTCGTCCCGCATGTCGGGATGGAGTACACGCGCACCGGATAAGTCCAGCGGTTCTTCATTAAGACGCACCTCAATTTGATCGTCGGGGCCCCACTTATCCAGTCGCAGGCGTAGAGTGGCCTCTCGCAAGGTGGTATTATTGCGTGCTCTCTGCAGATCATCACCCACCATCAAACCTACACGTACAGGCTTGTCCGGGGCTGTTAGGGTTACTGGCAGAGTATCGGTATCCGGCCGCCAGTTGCGGTAGGTGGCCATGAACAGTTTATCGCGGCGACTCAGCGCGGCAGGATCGGACAGGTCGCGCATGATTACATAAGCGTCGTCCTCCAACGGATAGCCACGCGTGAACAGATTGAAAAAATAGATGCCGTCGGCGCCCATGAAATAGTAATTGCTGGCAGCCGCCCGATACATCTCCAGAGTCGCCTGTCCTTGTCTATCTCCCCGGCAACTACTGGATTCCGGACTGGGATGCACTTCCACCGATGTGCCCTCGACCAAACTCTTCCATTCGTCCACGGGTAGATCAAAGGCGATTCGCCGGTCTTCATCA
>JALGTS010000141.1 GCA_029821255.1 Candidatus Zipacnadia bacterium | reverse complement strand
TCTTCAATGATGGCCCGTTGCTGGGGGCTGGGTTCGTACTCGTACTCCATCTCCATCAACTTGGTTCGGCCTCACTACAGATTAATACATAGGGACAGGCAAAATACGTCGTACAGCCCTCCCGAGGTGGATGTCCTTCAAAACCAGGACGCTGCTTTATGGTCCGTGCTAACTCTGCCAGGTATCGCGCGATTGCTTCAAGCTCCTCGGTGGTAATACTCTCACCGCCCGGCGGCTCGCTGTCGCTCACCACCTCCACACAAGAGCGACGACACGGCGGGCTGACCGTAGGATTAAGGCTCTGCAGGCAAAGTCGCCGCACGCGCCCCCCGGTGGTCTTCTGCCAGCCCAGAGCATATAGGGGAAGTTGATAGTTCTTCTCCGATGGCTCTTTGGCTGTATCATCAGCGCGGTAGCAGAAGCTTCGGCGCAGCGCAGCGGCGCCGTCCACTTTCCCGCTTTTGTAGTCAACAATAGCCACTTGATCGCCATCCGGGACAACATGGTCTATGCGGCCCCGGAAGAGATGTGCCTTGCCGTCTCCGTCGGTGAGGCGGATAGCGAAGCAGCGTTCTTGAGCCAGTGACTCTTCCGTGAAGAAGTCAGTCTCAGCATAGGCTTGTAAGGCCCGTCGCGCCTGCGTATAGTAGACTTGGTAGGAATAAGGCGAGGCGAACTCATCCCGATGTTGGGCAAAGACCTGATCAATAACCTCCTGTATCTGTTGCTGAGTTCTTTGTACAGGAGGCAGTTGGTTCACCAGGGCCATTATCTGGTGAATTAAGTTGCCGTACAGGAAAACGGCAGGATCCTCGGTAGGCAAGTTCAGTAACTTCTCAAAGAAGAATCGACGCGGACAGCTAAGATACCTATTGATTGAACTGGCGCTCAACGGCCAATCAGGGACAAGTTCCGCCAGGATAGGCACGGTGCTGGACCGAGGCCGACTCACCGGTTCCGGCTCGCATAACTCCTGGTCCGCCAGCTGGCTCGGTCGGCCAACGCATAGTGTTACCGGACAATCCTGGTGGCTGACACGGCCGCCACGGGCTTGTTTGGCCAGCCCTCCGAAGACACACTCAAAGTCTACACTCCGCTGCTCGTCAACAGAACCCAGCACAAAGTCGACGGGTAACACCGTCGCAAGAAACTCAGAGGGGCCAACCTCCGCACCGTCTTCCTCCAGGTGGCAGCTAATCACCAGTTTCTTGGTGGCGCGAGTTAGGCAGTTGTAGAAGAGACGAGCCTCCTCAGCACGAGCTTCGCCGGTAACATCACTAAAGTGGGCCAAAGGCAGCACTCCAGTAGGTATAGACAATTGCTGGCGGGCCCGCTCGCGTAGCGCCTTGATTGTCTCTTCAGCAAGAAGTTGCGAGTTAGCAACGCGAGCCGGGAAAGCTCCCTCACTGAGACCGAGTAGATAAACGACCTCAGCCTCCACCCCCCGCGCCTCGTGCGCCAACAGTACCTTCACCCCGCCCCCTCCTGCAAAGAATGGCTGCTGTCGGCTCAGCTCAATCACGCTGCGAATCTGCTCCCAAGATAGGGACTTGTTGGCCACCTTAACGAAAGCCTTATTGACCTCTTCCAGGTTTTTAAATAGCGCGGCCAGTGCTTGCCCCACTTCTGGCGGCATATTCACAGAGATTTTGCGCAACAGGCCCGTCCGCTTCAGTAGCACCCTCATCGCCGCCAGCGGCTGCTCCTCCGCCAGGCCCAGAGCCTCTTTGATAGCCTCTGCCCAATCGTTCAGCAGCCCCAGGGAGAAGTTGCTCTGCTCAGCAAGCAGAAATTTCCGCCTCTGCTGCAGGTTACGACAAAGCTTTGCCACTGCCAAATCATCTTCGGTCGTACTTATGAGCCGATAAAGAGCCAGATTGGCCTGCATCAGTTCCCGCTGTCGCTGAGCAGTAGGATATCGATCTCGTTCTCTCAGATAGACCAATAGTGTTACAATGTTGTTCAATAGATTGCTGGCCGTCCACATACCCGCAGCAGCCTCCTGGCCACAGACAGGGATGCCCCGCTGCGCTAGATGCTGGCGAGCTGCTTCAACCTGCTCAGAGCTACGCGCAATCACCGCGATCTGCTCCGGAGCGTGCTTTCGTTGCCGCAACAGTTCAATAATCTGATCCCCTACTCCCACCAGCTCTTCAGCAAAGGTGTGATAGACACAGAGCGAACTGTCTCCACTGGCCTCACACCGGCCAACTAGCAGCCCGCCTATCTCCCAATCTTGGGCGAATCGCTGGGCTATACGAGCTATTGGGGGGGGCATTCTGCCTGGCTGACTCGCTTGTATATTATGATGGGAGAAGCTCCGATCTGGCATTAGCGAACAGAGCAGGGCGGCAGGGTCCTCTACAGCGCCACGGAAGCGGTATATCGCCTGTGCGGGTTCATACGCCACCACCAGACCGGTCTGTGGACCACACAGGGCAGCAAGCAGCTCGATCTGCAAGGCAGTCGCATCTTGCAGATCGTCGGCCACAATGAGGTCATAGCGGCTCTGCCAGGTAGTCGGCGCCTCGTCTTCCAACGCCAACAGCGCCAGCCAGATGATACCACGCAGGTCGTAGATATCAGCTTCACGCAGTCGCTGCTGATACCGCTCGTAGATGTCGGCCAGGTCAGCGAGGGCCTCAGCCTGGGGTAGTTGCGGGATTACCTCGTACCGGAAGGTGCGGGCGTCAATCTTGTAACGCTTAAGCTCCGCAATGAAGTCAGCAACATCATCACGAAACTGTGGGCTTGTGCGAATCGCTTCAGCGCGGTAGTACCGCGCCGAGGAAGTAACCTCCCGAATTACCTCACCAACCAGCAGCCGCTCGCCGTGCGGACGAATTATGCCTCGGCCTCCGTAGCGTGGACTCTCCTCCAGAATCTGCCGGGCAATATCCTCATAGGTTTCTATAACGGGAATGATCGAGCGCCCTATTTCTGCACTGCGGCGGCTTAGCCAGGCTCTTTGCTGGTATTGCGCGGCCCGGTCCAGAGTCAACCACAGAATGCGGGCCGGCGATATGCCCTCCCCAACTGCCTCAGCCACCGCCTCCACCAGATGGCTGGTCTTGCCCGACCCCGGCCCTCCTCTTATCAATTGTGCTGGTTTGACCCCCCTCACCTGCATCTAACCTCACATGGCATCAGCCTACACTCATACGTCGGCCATTATCTTCTATACGAAACCACTTAGTTCCTGCTCCCTCCGTCCGGTGAAGGATTATCGGAGACGGAGGTGAATTTCATTCTACCAGGATTTCGGAAAAAAGGAGAAGTCCCGTAATGAACTCTCACATCAAAGTGAAAGAGATTGAACTATCTTTTGAGCCATTCGTTGCCCGCACGCCCCTGAAGTTCGGGGCGGTGGTTATGGATCGGCTACACTTCTGCCGAGTCAAGGCTACTGTAGAGAACCGCCGAGGGGAAATCGCCGAGGGGTGGGGCGGCATATTTATGGCCGACTTCTGGGCCTGGCCAACGCCTGAGCTACCACACGATGCCAAAGAAGCAGCAATGATGGAACTCGTTCGTCGTTACGCCGATATGGTCACAGCCTACCCCCAACCCGCTCACCCAATTGACATCTTCTGGGATCTGGAAGAAGACCTGCGCACCCTAAATGAAGAGCTCTGCGCTGAACGCAACCTCGTGCCAGCTCAGCCGTTTCTGGGGGCCTTGGTTTGTGCCGCACCAGTGGACGCAGCACTGCATGATGCCTTCGGCAACGTCAACGGCATTGATAGCTACAACGGCTACGGCCCTGACTTTATGAGTGATTTGAGCAAGTACCTGGGAGCCGAGTTCAAAGGCAAATACATAGAAGACTACATCCGCAGTGAGTATCTGCCCCAAATCCCTATCTTCCATCTCGTCGGTGGACTGGACAAGCTCACCCAAGCCGAGAAGGACGAATCCGACCCCAACGATGGCAAGCCAGTGAGCCTGGACGAGTGGATCCGCGCTCAAGGGATGTACTGCCTCAAGGTTAAGCTGCGGGGCAATGATCTGGACTGGGATGTGGCGCGGATGCTGGCGGTCCATCGGGTCGCCTGC
>JALGTS010000140.1 GCA_029821255.1 Candidatus Zipacnadia bacterium | reverse complement strand
AACCTCTATTGCGGGTAAGTTGTGGCGCTGGGCGATCTCCAGGGCGGTGGGGTCGTGAGCGGGTGTTACCTTCAACGCACCGGTGCCGAAGTCCATATCAATGTAGTCGTCAGCAACGACCGGGATTTCCCGATTCATCAGCGGCAAAAGCACTGTTTGGCCGATCATCTCTTGGTACCGTGGGTCTTGTGGATGGACGGCTACCGCGGTATCACCCAGCATTGTCTCGGGGCGGGTGGTGGCTACCACCACTCCGGGTCCACCATCAGGTTCAGGATACCGAATATACCACAGGTGGCCCTGAACCGGTTCACGTTCAACTTCCAGATCTGACAATCCCGTACCACAGCGCGGGCACCAGTTGATCATCCGCGCCCCCCGATAGATCAGACCCTGCTCAAAGAGAGTGACAAAAGCCTCACGCACTGCCCGGGAGAGGCCCTTGTCCAGGGTGAAGCGCTCCCGCCGCCAGTCTACGGATACACCGATGCGCTTGAGTTGGTTGGTGATGATCTGGTGATGTTTGTCTTTGACTTTCCAGACTCGCTCCACAAACTTCTCGCGGCCCAGATCATATCGTGTTAAGCCCTCCTCGGCGAGTTGCTGCTCAACCACGTTCTGTGTGGCAATTCCGGCGTGGTCGGTCCCTGGCACCCATAGTGTCTCATACCCCCGCATGCGGTGCCAGCGAATGAGCAAGTCCTGAATCGTCTCGTCCAGAGCATGGCCCATATGTAATACACCGGTTACATTGGGGGGAGGAATCACTATGCAGTACGGCTGCCGGTCCGGATTGACCTCGGCATCAAAGGCCCCGATCTCCAGCCAATACCGATAGATTCTGTCTTCCACTTGCTGCGGTTGGTAGGCTTTTTCCATCTCTGGTGCTTCGGACATTGTTACACCTCTGCCTTTCGTATGTAAAGCAAAAACCTCTCATCCCAAATTGGGACGAGAGGTGCGCAATGCTATTTTCCCGTGGTACCACCCAAGTTCCCCGCCGTAGCATTGGCGAAGACGGGGCTCTCTGGCGCGCTAACGGGCGCAGCCCGGTGCCGCTTACTTAAGTTTCAGCGGCACGACTCAGGAGCGACCTTCCGCGGACCTGAGGCGCCGGCACTCTCACCTTATCGCCGGCTCGCTGTCGCCTCCGCTCCCCGCGTACTCCTCCCCGTCACAGTCTGTTTCATCTGAATCTGCTGATGAGTATACCCAAATCAGGTAGATCTGTCAACACTGGACAGTCAACGGAACGCGGCCGCTGGCCCAGGACAAGCTGTCCGCAGCTCTCGCGATGGAACTGCACTACGCCGTCTTTTGTTGGTCGCTTTCGCAGATCAGTTGCGGGCGCTGGCCCTCGCGAACGGTCTCTTCGCTGATCACACACTGGACAATATCGGGCCGGGAGGGAATCTCAAACATTACGTCCAGCATAACCTCCTCAAAGATAGTACGTAGCCCCCGGGCCCCGGTCTCCTTCTTGAGGGCAGCTTCAGCAATAGCCTCCAGCGCCGGCTCTTCCACAATTAGTTCCACGTTGTCCAGCAGGCGCAGCAGCTTCTGATACTGGCGGACCAGGGCGTTCTTAGGCTCAACCAGAATGCGCTTGAGCGCCTCTTCATCCAACGAATGTAACGGAGCAATGGTAGGGAGTCGTCCAATAAACTCGGGGATAAGCCCGAATTTCACCAGGTCCTCGGGAATAACCTTAGCCACCAGCTCGTCGTCACTCAAGTCAACACTGCCTGAGGAGACGGCGCCGAAACCGATGGCCCGCTTGTGGGTACGCTCACGGATGATATCAACCAGCCCGTCAAAGATACCACCACAGATGAACAAGATGTTGGTGGTATCAATGGGTATGTACTCCTGCTGGGGGTGCTTGCGGCCACCCTGGGGGGGAACGTTGGCGATGGTACCTTCCAGAATCTTCAGTAGGGCTTGCTGGACGCCTTCGCCGGAGACATCCCGAGTAATGGAGGGGCCCTCCTCTTTGCGGCTGATTTTGTCTATTTCGTCAATGTAGACTATACCCCGTTCGGCCCGCTCAATGTCGCCGTCGGCGGCGATGATAAGCTTCAGCAATATATTCTCAACATCTTCACCAACGTAGCCGGCTTCGGTGAGCGAGGTGGCGTCAGCAATGGCAAAGGGCACCTCCAGCAGTCGGGCAAGAGTCCTGGCGAGTAGAGTTTTACCGCACCCCGTCGGGCCAATTAGCAATATATTGGTCTTCTCCAACTCAACTTCATCATCAATGGCTCTTGCCTGCACACGCTTGTAATGGTTGTATACTGCCACCGACAGGATGCGCTTGGCCTTTTCCTGGCCAATTACATATTGGTCAAGGTAGGCAGCGATCTCTCGGGGTTTGGGAACCGTGGTCAGCTCAGGTACGGCATCCCGCTCGCGGCGGCTGCGGAGGATCTCGTTGCACAACTCTACGCACTGCGGGCAAATATAGACACCCGGCCCGGCGATCAGTTCGCGCACCTGGTTAGGGCCATTGCCCTTTTCGCGCCCACAGAAGCTACAGTTTAGTTTTCGTCCGTCTGCTGAATCAGTTGGTTTCACTGGCTACATTGCTCCTGAATGCTGTTCGGGGTATCTATTCGCTTTCTCCTTCGGGCTGCTTGCGGGCAACCACGTCAATGATGCCATATTCCACGGCTTGCTCGGCGTTCATATAGTAGTCGCGCTCGGTGTCCTGTTTGATCTTTTCCAGAGGCTGCCCCGTGGCCTCAGCGAGGATGTTGTTGACCCATTCACGCAGCCGCAGGATCTCTTCAGCCTGGATCTGTATGTCGGTGGCTTGGCCTGCCAACTGCCCCCAGGGCTGGTGAATCAGTACCCGCGAGTAGGGTAGCGCATAGCGGTGACCGGGCTCGCCAGCGGCTAGTAATACTGCGGCGATGCTGGCAGCTTGGCCGATGCACCAGGTGTGCACCTCCGGTTGAATGTACTGCATTGTGTCGTATACCGCCAGTCCTGCAGTCACCGAGCCCCCTGGGGAGTTGATGTACATAGAGATAGGCTCCAGTGGGTCCTCCCCCTGCAGATAGAGCAATTGGGCCATAATGAGACTGGCCAGATTATCGTCAACTACCGTGCCGATGAAGACGATGCGCTCGCGCAACAGCCGCGAGTAGATATCATAGGAGCGCTCGCCGCGCGGCGTCTGCTCAACTACTATTGGTACTAACATAGGCGCTTATTCCTCCTGAGCTGGTTGCTCTGCTCCAGCTTCTGATGTCAGGTCAAAGTCGGTCACCTGATTTATCTCTTTTTCTTCAGATTCGGATGCCTCCGCAGGCTTACCAGATCGGCTGAGCTCCTCTACATATTGGTCTATATGCCGTTTGGCGTGCAGCGGATAAGCTTCCCAGGGTACTTCTTCTATTTCGGCATTTTCCAGGAGAATCTGTATTACCCGCTCCTGCATAGCGAAATTGCGCAGGCGTTTTTCCATCTCCTCGTGGACCTCGGCTGCTTCCCGAACTATCTGCTCGTCAAGGTCATTTTCTGCTGCATATTGGGGAATGGCCGCCTCCAGGTCCTCGTCAGTAATCTCAATTTCTTCTTGCTCGGCTATAGCCTGGAACACATAATGCAGCCTTAGTCCGTTGATCACCTGGCTGTTTACTGTCTCCTGCTCGGCATGCACCGCCTGGAGGGACTCTTCTGGACTTAGCCCCTGGCTTTGCAGGTACTGCATATACGACTGTACCTGGGAGGCGGTTACATTGTCAATTAGCTCCTGCGGCAGGTCGATCTCACTGGCTTGCATCACTACGTTGATAGCCATGTTGCGCAGGTTGCGCTCGGCAATACGGCGCTTGCTGGCAGCAAGTTGGTCAGCGATCCGTTCCCGTAGCTCCTTGAGGCTTGTCAGATTTTTGTCTACATCAGCCGCGAAATCATCGTCCAATTCGGGAAGTCGGCGCTCCTTGAGGCTCTTAATGGTCGCCTCAATCGTAACTGTCTGTCCAGCGAGCTGTTCGTCGTCGAAATCCTCCGCGATCGTCGTCTCACTGAGCTTGCGGGCCACCGGTTGGTCTGAGTCGCGGTCGGCGATGAACTCTGAGTCGCTTTGCTCTATGATGTTACCGTCCGGCCCGATAATCTTCATGGCCACTTGCACCAAGTCGCCTTCCGCTACCGACTCGCGCTCAACTTCTATCTCATCGGCATAGCTTTCCCGAAGCTGCTCAAGCTGCTCATCAATCTCTTCGTCGCTAACGTCTGTCCCGGCCTTGATTAGCTTCAATGACTTGTAGTCAGGCAGCCGCGGCTCAGGATGAACGGTTAACACCGTCTCCACGGCGACTTCCTGACCCTCGGCGAAGTTTTCCACCTCGTCCAGCGAAGGCACTTGTGGTGGGAAGATAGGATTCAGATCGCTATCTTCCAGCGCCGGGGCATAGATATCGTCCAGGAACACATTCCAGGCCAGCTCGCGGATAAGCTCCTGGCTGTAGTGACGCTTCAGTATGGCATTGGGGGCTTTACCCGGACGAAATCCGGGCACATTACCCGCGTTGCGCAACTGTTCGTAGGCCTTGGCGAAGGCCCTATCCACATCCTCGCTTTCGGCGGTCAAGGTAACTTTTACTCTGCTGCCCGGCATTACTTCCTTGTCCAACTTCACAGCTATCTCATCCTAACTAATTGACATAATTACGCCGCTACCCACTTAAGTGGTGTTGCTATGTTGATGATACTGAAGTATCGGGGCACGAATGCCTCTCCTGCCGTCTTGGTGGTGGTGGGCGCGGGGAGATTCGAACTCCCATGGGTTACCCCACATGATCCTAAGTCATGCATGTCTACCAATTCCATCACGCGCCCAGTTTAATTGTGTCTGTCCTGGATCTCGTCCAGTAGCTCCACCAACTGCCGAGCGCCCTCCAGCATCAACCACGGTGAGCCCCAGTGCTCAATGCTGGCTGAGCCCTCATAACCGTCGGCGAGCAGGATATTGAGCACGTCCTCGTAGCTGACATCCGGCCAGTCGCCGACTGTCTCAATATTCATATAGCGATTGGGCTTAACGTGCAGATGGCGGATGCGCTCCTTAATGAGCGGATAACCCTGCTCCAGCGGGTGTTCACCGCGTGAGGAAGCATTGTTTATATCCCAGGCCACCGCTAAATGCTCGCTGCCACCACAGACCTCAATGATACGTGCCACCTCCTGGCAGGTCCCCGAGCAGGTAGCCATTTCTGTCTCCAGGCAGAAATAGACATCTTCCTGCTCGGCCCGGCGGACGATCGGCGCCAGTCTCTCAGCAATTAACGGCAGCAGTGGCTCCAGGTCAGGCCGCGGAACGACTTCGTTATATCGGTCATCTGCACTGCTCTCCGGATTCCAACCCGGGAAACCTCGGATGATCTTAGTGTTAAAGATATGCGCTAATTCGCACATCCGGTCGAACCACTGTAGGTGTTGCTGATATTCGTCCTCATTATAAAGATCGCACTTGCCCACCGGCGAGCCGATGCAAGTCACCCGGGCTCCATATTGAGCCATCACCTGCTGCATTCGGGCTACATCATCGTCAGTAGCCTCCTGGACCGCTTTGCCCCAAATGCCGCCGCGTAGCTCAATACAGTGGACGCCAGCGCGAGCGCTCAAGTCCACAGCCTCAGCGAAATCGCTGGACACCTCGTCAAGGAACATACATGCGTCAATCATATATGGTAAACCCGGCCGCTTGAGCGAGCCGCAAGAGGGTTTTGTCATTGTATTGTTCAGAGCTTAGGTCGTTTACCATTCACTATCCACTAACCACCATCCGTCTGGTGGGTCGTGCAGGACTCGAACCTGCGACCCGCGGATTAAGAGTCCGCTGCTCTACCAACTGAGCTAACGACCCACCCATTGTCCTCTGTCGTCGTCTGCTCTTGTTTGCCGTCAGATGGCGCGCCTGGAGGGATTCGAACCCCCGACACCCGGATCCGAAGTCCGGTGCTCTAATCCACTGAGCTACAGGCGCGCGACAGCTCGCAACAAACAGTTGACTACAACTTTCATCCTCGGGGCGGATGCGAATCCGACCCGTAGCTGTCGCGCTGGCGGATTTTGCCGTCCCGGCCCTGGATGATTAGTTCAGTTCGCTGATTACGAGCGGTCTGGCGTGCGGCTGCGATTGCTTCTTTTTGCGTAGCAAATATTTTAGTTGCTTTCGCTGCCCCTTCGGCTTTCTGAGCCCAGCGGCCATCCGGAGTAGGTACTACCCATTGATTCTTGCCCATAATACACCCCTTCTCCTCAAGCGCTGCGAGCTGTCTGTTGGTCTGAATAACAAAGCGTGGGGTGGACGATGGGACTCGAACCCACAACCACCTGAGCCACAGTCAGGTGCTCTGCCAATTGAGCTACGTCCACCGCCAAAATCGCTGGCACGCCCGGCCCGATTCGAACGGGCGACCGGCGGCTTAGAAGGCCGCTGCTCTATCCGCTGAGCTACGGGCGCATATCATATTCTGGAGCGGGAGACGAGATTCGAACTCGCGACATTCAGCTTGGAAGGCTGACGCTCTACCAACTGAGCTACTCCCGCTCGCATACTGTTATGGTCGGGGCGGCCGGACTTGAACCGGCGACCTTCGGCTCCCAAAGCCGACGCGCTAGCCAAACTGCGCCACGCCCCGTCACCATTCTTAGTATACCCAATAACTGGGCAATCGTCAACCCAAGCGACGTAGGTTGTACCTGTTTCCTGTGCGCGATATGCCAGTTAGCATTGACAAACAACCACCCGTAGGGTACCTTATTGATGCTATGGCCCAGCGAGTCTCATCACCGTCGGTAAAACACAAGTTACAGCGTACAGTTGCGATAGCGATAATTGGCGTTGCAGTTGCCTTACTGTGACACCTGGCCCTTGTGATGACCAGTGTCAGTTGTGGGCAACCGGTGACTGTCGCCCAGTGTCCTGCCCTTCTCTGGCCGATTAACTTGCCGCATCTGCGCACTGATTCTGTTGACCTCTCAATCTACCAGCAAACTCATCCAGTGTGGAGACCATAGCCTGCCGAGGCAAGCAGCGGTGGGTGGCGCCGTCCACAACAGGGATACAATGGTCTGTCAACGGCTTCCTTCAGTTCACAGAAATGAACGGTTCTTCTGACTCTACAGTTGTTGTGATTGGTGGTGGCATTGCGGGCAGCGAGGCGGCTTGGCAGGCAGCCCGCTGTGGTGTAGAGGTCATCCTCTATGAAATGCGTCCGACGGCTCCGACCGGCGCTCATAACACTGAGTTACTTGGTGAGTTGGTAGGCGCTAATTCGCTGGGGGTGAATCTGTCCACTAAGGCGGATGGCTTACTTAAGCGGGAACTGCACCAGTTACAATCCGTAGTGTTAGCGTGTGCTGACCGCTGCGCCTTACCCGGCGGTTTTGAGCTACTGGTAGATCGCCAACAGATGGCAACTGCACTCACCCAAGCTGTCGCCGCACACCCGCATATTGAACTCCGCCGGCAGCAAGTCACCGAGCTCCCCTCGGCAGCAGCAGTGGTAGTAGCAAGTGGGCCGCTAACGTCTCAACCACTGGCCCGCCTGCTGTACCGGGCTATTGGCCAGCCCTATCATTTTTTCTATCAAAGCTCGGCTCCTGTCGTCAGGCTCAATAACATAGATGACCGTGGCCTTGTCCCTGGTTCCCCCTATGATCCCCAGCGGGATAGCACCGAGCGCAACTGCCTGCTGGATGAAGCGGAGTTTGAAGCGTTCTGTGCGGCGTTGGCCGAGGCTGAAACAACCATCCCCGAGCAGGCAAATCCCGAGGAACTGCTGGACCGCTATCTGCCGGTGGAGATTATGGCTCGGCGCGTCCGCCACTTGCTATGGCGCGGCCCGATGAGTGCCGGTCGGTTGGTGG
>JALGTS010000139.1 GCA_029821255.1 Candidatus Zipacnadia bacterium | reverse complement strand
GGATGTTACCCATGGTTGAATCATGGCGACAACTTATGGATGTGGGCCTAATCCACTTCATGGCCTACCCAAACGCAACCGAACCACCGGCTGTGCAAGAAACTGTCCGTAAGTTAGCGGAAGACGACTTCTGGGATGTGCTGGAGATCAAGCGCGTAGATGAGCCGGGCGTTCACGACGAACTGCGCGCGATAGCCGAGCAGAGTGGAATCAGCTACGGGATGGCCGCCCAGCCTAACCTGTTGGGCGGCAAACTCAGCCTCAATGATCCTGACGAGGCGGGTCGGCAGGCCGCGATAGATGAGGTGAAAAAGTCAATAGACGCCGCTTATGAACTGGATGCCAGAATCACGGCAGTGCTCAGTGGACCGGACCCGGGCGAGGCCGAGCGCGACCACCAGATGGACCTGCTGGTTGACTCACTGGTGCAGCTATGCCGGTCCGCCCAGGACCAGGCCACTGACTACGTCTGCTGGATTTCGCTGGAGGCCTTTGATGAGAACATTGACAAGGCCTGCCTAATTGGGCCCAGCGACCGTGCTGCCCAACTCGCCCAGCGCGTCCGCGAGCAGGTCGACAACTTCGGGATAACGATTGACCTCTCGCACCTGCCGCTGCTCCGGGAAAGCCCTATGGAAACAGTAACGCAGCTTAGCGACTACATCATTCACACCCACGCAGGTAACTGTGTAATGGCCGACAAAAGCAATCCAGCCTACGGCGACCAACATCCGCGCTTCGGGTATCCGGGCGGTGAGAATGATGTGCCCGAGCTGCAAAAGTATGTAGAAAGTCTCATCTATGCCGGCTATTTCCAGAGCGAGGTGCCGACCAATAAGCCGGTGTTGAGCTTTGAAGTGAAGCCAGTGGGTGATGAGGACTCGGACCTGATTGTCGCCCAGACGAAGCGGACCTGGCGGCGGATGTGGGCGCAACTGTAAACAGCTTGGCAAGAGGGGGCCTGCAGCGCTGGCGACAACACTGTGAAGATCGTAATCGCTCCTGATTCATTCAAAGGCTGCCTGTCGGCGGCAGAGGTCTCCGAGGCAATTGAAGCGGGTATTTGTGCCGCTGATTCTCGTATTGGGTGCGAAAAGGTGCCCCTGGCCGACGGTGGTGAGGGTACGGTTGATGCACTGGTGCATGCCACCGGCGGACGGTTCCTCAGTGCTGTAGTTGAGGGTCCGCTGGGAGATCCAGTAGTAGCCCAGTTCGGGATATTAGGTGACGAAGAGACAGCCGTCATTGAGATGGCTGCTGCCTCTGGGTTGCTGCTGGTACCAGAAGAGCAGCGTGATCCTACCAGCACCACCACCTACGGCACCGGCCAGCTTATCAGGGCGGCACTGAACGCAGGTTGCCAGCGGCTGATCGTGGGCCTCGGAGGCAGCGCCACTACCGACGGTGGTGCCGGGATGGCACAGGCTTTGGGCGTACGAATGCTGGACAGCGCAGGCCAAGAAATATCACGAGCCAGCGGAGGACAGCTCCGCAACATAGCCGAAATTGATGCCAATAACATTGACCCGCGCATTGCCAAGTGTACGATGCTGGTAGCTTGTGATGTAGACAACCCGCTGTTGGGCCCTCGGGGAGCCGCAGCGGTCTACGGCCCGCAAAAAGGTGCCACCTCTGTGCAGGTTGAAAAGCTGGAAGCGGGTCTGGCCCACTTTGCCAAGCTACTGGAGCGCGACGTGGGCAAGTCAGTAGCTGAGGTGCCCGGTGCGGGTGCTGCTGGCGGCCTGGGAGCAGGACTGCTGGCGTTCTGCAATGCCCAACTACAGGCCGGCATTGACCTCGTCCTGGACGTGGTAAAGTTGGCCGAAAAAGCAGCCGATGCTGAGTTGATAATTACCGGGGAAGGCAAAATAGACGGCCAGACAGCCTTTGGCAAGGCGCCAATCGGGGCACTGCGTGTTGGTCAACAATTGGGCATACCAGTAATCGCTATTGGAGGAAGCGTTGCCTCAGACACCGGGCAACTCAACGAACTCGGCTTTGCGGCGCTGTTTTCTATCCTGCAGCAGCCGATGAGCCTGTCCGAGGCGATGCGACCGCAAACGGCACGCCAGATGCTGAAATTCACCGCCGAGCAGATCGTGCGCCTGTGGCGGACGACTAATCGTAGGCAGTCAACTCAACAGTAAAAGAGAGGTTTTCACAATGCGAATAGGAATGCTAACAGCTCCATTTAGCGGTGACGACATTGAAACGGTAGTGGATTTTGCAGCAGAAGCGGGCTTTGACTGCCTGGAGATCTTGGCAACGCCAGGCTGTGCCCACTTCAGTGCGGATCGAGCCAAAGAGCTGCCCGTGATTGTGCATAACGCCGGCTTGGAGATCTCCAGCCTGGCGGCGTACGTTGATGTAACGGCAGCCGATGCCGACGAGCGCCAGCGTAACCAACAGTGGTTGGCTTCGCTGGTCAATATATGCAGCGATATAGAGGTGGAGGTCCTTTGCTGCAATGCTGGCCTGCCGCCGGAGGGAATGAGCCGGGAGGAGGCGCTGGAAGAGATCGCCGCGCCCTTCTTTACCGAACTATGTGCCGATGCGGCTCAAGCCGGGGTAAAGATCGCCCTGGAAAACTGGTATGCCACCAATATCATGAACCTGAGCCAGTGGGACCTGATGTTCGACTTGGTACCTTACGAGAACTTCGGGCTTAACTTCGATCCCTCGCACCTGGTTGCACAGGAGATTGACTATCTGTCGGCCATTGACGAGTTTGCTGACCGAATCTTTCACACCCATGCCAAAGATACCGAGATTCGTTACAGCGAGCGGAGCTATTTGGGCATAAGGACTGATGATTGGTGGCGATTTGTCATTCCTGGCTTTGGTGAGATTGAATGGGGCATCTATGTGAGCCGCCTGCGCCGAATCGGCTATGACGGAGTGCTAAGCATTGAGCATGAAGACGCCGCTTGGCCCCGCGAGGCCGGGTTTATCAAAGGACTGCAGCACCTTAGGCAGTTTGTCTAACCGCGATTTCCACCAATAGCCAAACCAGTGAAAAAGTAGTATGGCTATAGTTAAACCATTCCGGGCCTGGCGCTATAATCGCCAGGTCATACGAAATATGGCCAGTGTGCTGGCACCTCCTTACGATGTCATCGGCGAGAGCCAGTATATCAGCTATGCTGCCCGCAGTCCTTACAATATTGTTCACCTGACCCTGGCAGGAGTGCCCTTCTCGCCCGATCCCTACCTGTCACGATATCCACGGGCCGCCGACTACTGGCAGCACTGGCGGGATGAGGGCATCTTCATCCAGGACCAAGCTCCGGCCATCTATGTCTACGAGCAGGAATACGAAGACCCCCTGAGGGGACATATCCGCCGCCGTGCCTACATCGCCGCAGTCAAGCTGCACAACTACGAGGAGCGGGTGGTGCTGCCCCATGAGGAGATCCGCAGTGCAGTCAGGACCGACCGGCTGGCGATGATGCGGGCCTGCCAAGCCAGCTTCAGCCAGGTCTTCGCTCTGTTCAGCGACCCGGACGGGGCCGCCGAACAGATTTTCGCAGCACAGACGGTCAGCGAGGCCGACTTTGATGTAACCGATGACGAAGGCATCGTGCATCGGATGGCCACAGTGACTGACCATCAGCGTATCGCGGCCTTTGCCGAGATGCTGTCCGACAAGCAGATAGTAATTGCTGACGGTCATCACCGTTACTGCGCAGCTTTGGCCTATCGCAATCAGATATCGGCAGAGCAGCCCAACGCTAGTGACCCACCCTGGGACTATGTTAGCATGCTGCTATGCCCCGCCGATCCTGCCATCCTGACGATACTGCCCTCGCACCGAATGATCCGGAGCCTGCCACACTCGGGATATGACTACTTGAAGGACCCAAGCGCCGGTATCTTCCGGGTCACTATGCGAGAATTGCCTGGGGGGCCTGCCGATCGCAGCAGTACCCTGCGGGATATCCTAACGGAGATGGAGCAGCTTAGCAGTCACGAGCACGTCTTTGGCCTGTACACCGGTGATAACATAGTACGACTGCTAAGGGTGCCGCGCAGCGCTTCTTCCCTGGGAGACTTCGCGCCAGAGCGCTCATCAGTCTGGCGTCAACTTGACTTGGCTGTGCTCCACGGCGTTATTATTGAAAGGCTGATGGGACTTACTG
>JALGTS010000138.1 GCA_029821255.1 Candidatus Zipacnadia bacterium | reverse complement strand
TGATTGCGTCGCAATCCAAGAGTGGCAATCACCTCCTCATTGACCTCGGTAGTCAGTTTGTCGTCAACGAAGATCAAATATCGCCGCGACTTTTTTGACTTTGGCTTGATGTCGGTAATCCGGGACATTCTAAGCGCTGACCGGCCGGGGTGCTACTCCTCGGCCTCTGATTCGCTTGCTGATTCCGGCACAGTAGGCATTTCGAGTAGGTTGTGAGCCTTTCTTATCTTGTTTTCCAGCTCATCACGCACATCCTGGTGCTCCTTTAAGAACTGTACTGCACTATTGCGCCCCTGGCCGATGCTTTCGGCCTCATAACTGTACCAGGTTCCTGACTTCTCGAGTAGTTTCAGTTCCAGGGCCTCGTCCACAATACAACCTTCTTGGGAGATGCCCTTGCCGTAGATGATATCAAACTCGCAGCGCCGGAAAGGCGGGGCCACCTTGTTCTTGACAATGCGGGCACTTACCCGGCGGCCCACCGACTCGCTGCCCTCTTTGATACTCTGGCCTGGACTTAGCTGTAGGCGGACTGACGACCAGAACTTTAACGCCCGTCCGCCCGGAGTGGTCTCCGGGCTGCCGAACATCACCCCGATCTTCTCGCGCACCTGGTTGATGAAGACGATGAGAGTCTTGCTCTGAGAGACCGAACCGGCAATCTTGCGCAGGGCCTGGCTCATCAGGCGAGCTTGTAACCCGACGTGAGAGTCGCCCATCTCGCCTTCCAGCTCCGCTCGTGGCACCAGCGCGGCCACTGAATCAACCACCACCACATCCAGCGCCCCGCTGCGCACCAGCGTATCACATATCTCCAGAGCCTGCTCCCCAAAATCAGGTTGGGAGATAAGCAACTCGTCTAAATCCACACCCAGATTCTCAGCATATTCACGGGAGAAGGCATGCTCGGCATCGATGAATGCGGCGGTGCCGCCGCGCTTTTGGGCCTCGGCCAGGATGTGGAGACCTATTGTCGTCTTTCCTGAGCCCTCAGCTCCGTATAGTTCCACCACCCGGCCACGTGGCAATCCTCCTACGCCCAGAGCGATATCCAGAGACAGACACCCCGTGGGGATAACCTCAATCCCCATGCGTGTTGGTTCGTCACCCAACCGCATTACTGCTCCCTCGCCAAACTGCTTGCGGATCTGGCTGACCGCTATATTCAGCGCCTTACTTTTGTCATTGTTCTTATCTGCCACAGTTATCACGCCCTTTCCGGGAGTTGGCTCACTTACTGGCTGGTGACTTAATTCTCTTCTGATTTCCCCAACTCAAAGCGGCCCAATTCAGTGTAAACAGGTGGTCGTCCGGGTTGCAGGTCGCTGTGCATAAGCACAAAGTGATCCACCCACATCTGGCCCAACACGGCGTCATTCAGCTCTTGCAAGCTGGCAGTAAGTTCTCTGAAGTTGCGGCCCTGGCGCACCCTTCCCAGCGTCAGGTGGGGTGTGAAGTCTCTCTTCTCTGGTTCGACCAGCTTTGCATTGGTGAGAGCTTTGTCCAGGTCGGCCCCCAGAGCAGCAAGCTGCTGGCTCCCAGCGCTGCACCCCATCCATATAACGCGGGGCCGGCGGATATTTGGGAATGCACCAGCTCCGGCTACGGTAATCTGGTGTGGTGGGTGCGACTGCGCCACCCTGCGTGCCACCTCAACCAGTTGCGGTATTTGATCCTGCGGTGTATCACCCAGAAATCTCAGTGTGAAGTGCATCTGGTCTGGCTCCACCCAGCCTATTTTCAGATCGGAGCACTCACACCGTTTTTGAATCTCCCGGGTCCTTTGTTTGATCTCCTCAGAAATGGGCACCGCGAAGAAAAGTCGCAGCTCTTCAGACAAGGCCAAGCACCCTCTTCCTGAGCATATTGAGCGCCATCTGCGAGGTGCGGTGCTTAAACTGGCTGCGTGTTCCTGGCCAGTCAAATTGCTGGCAGATTGTCCCCTGCTCGTCGGCGACAGCAATGTAAACGCGGCCGACGGGCTTCTGCGCAGTGCCGCCGGTGGGGCCGGCAATGCCCGTAACAGCCAGTGCGTAATCAGCGCCGCTGCTCTCGCGAGCACCTTCGGCCATTGCCCGGGCGCATTCTTCGCTGACTGCACCGTGCTGCTGTAAGATCTGGGCAGGCACACCCAAAAGCTGCTGCTTCAATTCGTTGCTATAGGTCACATATCCGCCTCGGAAGTATCGGCTACTGCCGGGTACATCGGTGATGCGACTGGCAATCAACCCGCCAGTGCAGCTTTCGGCTACTACCACGGTTGCGCCAGCGGCTGTTAGCACTTTGCCGACTGCTACCTCCATTGTCTCGTCATCAGTGCCGTAGACGTGTTCACCTATCTGCTGTCGGATAGAGTTTTCCAGATCGCCTAGCTTCTTATTGGCCTCCTGCTGAGAGGGTGCCTTGGTATGCATACGGATGCGCACCTCTCCGGGGGAGGCATAAAGGGCCAGAGCAGGATCGCTCTGATTAGCCAGAATATCTTTAAGTTGCTCGGCCAGGTCGGCCTCGCCGATGTCGGCGGTGCGCAGGGTCCGTGTAAACAGGGGCATCTCCCCCTGCTCCTGGAGCCGCTTGCGCAGATAAGGTATCACATGCTTTGTCATCATCAAGCGCATCTCAGGCGGGGGGCCAGGTACTGCAATCAGGACACAACCCTCGTGCTCCACCAGCAAGCCTGGAGCAGTCCCTACGGGGTTATCCAACAGTTGGCCGCCGCGAGGGACCTGACATTGTTTGAGGTTAGTGCTGCTAATCTTGCGATGGCGCTTGGCGAAGAAATCGCGCAACTGCTGTTCGGCTGCAGGTACCGTCTGCAGGGCACGATTGGTGACCTGAGTAATTGCCTGTCGGGTCAGGTCGTCAGGAGTTGGCCCCAAACCGCCGCAAGTGATAACAACATCACTGCGGCGCATCGCCGTCCCCAATACCTGGACGATGTGAGCAAGCTCGTCGTCTACGGCGTGGCGCAGGTTAACGTCAATCCCGATGGAGGTGAGTTGGCGGGATATGTAGGTAGCATTAGTATCGTCAATTTCGCCAAACAACAACTCGGTTCCGATAGAGACGATTTCGGCTTTCAAAGAGAGTTCCAGTCCTCAATTGAGGCCCGCTGATCGCCTGCCATGTCAGAACCTCAGTGAATGACACTAATTATCAATCCCTTAGTTGGCTTGTTTTGGATTGCCGATCATCACTAGGTCTTTTCTATCGCCCTCAAACGGGTCTGGTTGCGCCGGCTGAACTGAGAAGATCACCGGTGCGTTGAAATCCCCATCAAAGACGGCGCTTTCCTTATCTACCGGTGTAAAGCCATACGCCAGATGGCTGGTTAACTTCATCTGAAATGTTACTTTCCTTTGGCATATGACGATCTCTTTTTTACAACCTGCTCTTCGCTTGGGGGCGACATGGTACTGACACGTCAGGCGTTGGCTAAACCTGCTATATATATTAGAGTGTCGTTAAGCCGGGTTGCGAGCTTGTATAGATTGTACGGTCTACTAATCCAGACTTTATCCATTATTATACTGCACAGGATAGGAGGTGTCAACTTCTTGCCGGACTGGTATTCATGGGATAACCGCGGCTGCCGGCATCATTGCTAAGCCGGCGGCGGTCTGCTATAATAGCGCTTGTGGCTGGCTGCTCGTCTAATAACAACAATCGAGCCGATTCACGCCCAAATTCCGTAGAGGTTGCCGTACAGGTGCTACCCGAGGCTGCCGACTTACCCTTGCCCGACTATCAGACAGGGCAGTCGGCGGGAATGGACTTGTTTGCGGCAATTCCCGAAGCGGAAGGGCGCCAGATTACAGTGCAGCCAGGCCAGCGAGTGCTGATAAGCACCGGCCTGCGTATTGCGCTGCCGCCCGGCGTTGAAGCCCAGGTTCGCCCGCGTAGTGGCCTGGCTATCAGCCACGGGATAACATTGATCAATGCCCCGGGCACCATAGACGCCGACTACCGGGGAACCGTCAAAGTCGGCCTGATAAACCTGGGCAAAGAACCGTTCGTCATCAGCCACGGCCAGCGCATAGCCCAGATGATCATTGCCCCGATCATCCGTGGGAAATGGAAAGTAGTGGCGCAGCTTCCCGAAACTGCCCGCGGCACCGGCGGTTTCGGCTCTACCGGTGAGTAG
>JALGTS010000137.1 GCA_029821255.1 Candidatus Zipacnadia bacterium | reverse complement strand
GCTCCGGGAACTTCGGGAAAGGCACCTGGCCCACCTTCGGTTGGTGGACCCGGCACAGCACCAACAGGCATTGGCGGTCCACCAGGTACAGCCGCCCCAGGCATTCCCGGTGGTACCGGCGGCCCTGCCATCCCTGGCATTCCTGGCATTCCTGCCCCGGGCACCATTCCCGGCGCTCCTGGTATTCCCGCCCCCGGCATCATACCTGCTCCAGCCATCCCGGGGGGTGCCAGAGCCGCTGCTTGTCGGGCCCGCAGCTCCGCAAAAGGATCGCCCGCCGGCCCCGTGATCACACCGTCCGGTGGCCCATATAGATCCAGTAAATCAACCGCGTGGTCGTTCAGATGAACCCCTGCCAACTGCTGCTCCTTAGCGGCGCCAGTTCCTGCAATAAACAGAATCATACTGACTATTGCCAGAGCTACAAACAATGGCCGGCCACAGACTGCCCTATTCATGGCACAGTTCTCTCCTTGCTGTAAATCCCAGCATTGTCCCGGCTACAACTTCCGGGCCTATTGCTGATAATCTGCCACTGTCACAGGCGATCCAACTTCTTTTCCTTAAATAGTATACCATATTCACCGTATATTATGCAAGTCCCGTTTTTAACTCATCCAATAATGCCCGGCGACAAACTCCGCAACCAGCTCCGCTAAGTATTCAACTTGCTGGCGCAGTGACCGGCGCCGCTGGGGGGGACTGAACTTGGCTAGCGATTCGTCCTCAATGTACAGCCCATCCCGGTAGCCAGCCTCCGCCAGAATCCGTACCACTTTAGAATGATCAATATTTCCTTGGTGAATCGGCGCCACATACTGACCGTATGCCCAGCCCAGCGGACGGCGCCGCTCCCGGTAGCGTAAAGGATAATCTATATTCTTGCAATGTACATGGCGAGTGCGAGGCGCAAACTGTTCTACCAATTCATAGACTCGGCTTAACGGATAACCCGCCCAGTAAAAATTGGCCGCATCCAGGGTCAGGCCAAACCGCTCGTCACGAACCCGCTGCAGCACCGAGGCCAGCCACTGAGCATTGTTGCCCTGCAAACCGTGGTTTTCCACCGCCAGCGCTACCGTATTATCAGGGGTCTGCTCCAAAATCTCTTCAACTGCCGAGGCAAATATCTCCACGCGCTGGCTGGCCGGCAATCTCTTTTGACCGGTCATAGCCGCATCAATCCGCACCACGTCAGCGCCAACAATCTCCGCTGCCTCCAGGACCTTTTGCGCCCATTGGATCTCCGCAGCTCGATTCGGAGCATTGAAATTGTTAGCCAGCAGCAGACTCTTTATCTGTATCCCTTGCCGAGCGTAGGCCTCACTAACCTCAATAGCGGCCAGTTTGTTCGCGATCGATAGCCGGGGCCGGCCCAGACTACCGTCGGCCGCCGCGATACACATATTGCGGTCCACCGCCAACTCAATGGCCGCCAGGTTTAGGTCCTCCATCCCCTCGGCGATATTGTCGTATCCCGCCTGAAAAAGGCAGACATCTCGTATGCCAATATACATACAAAGGCCTCGCCATTCAAAGCTGTGCTCCCGCTGTGCAGGATAGTTCGCCACACTGGTCAAATTAACCTGCCTACCCCAAACAGACCGATGATGAGATTAACCTTGACGAACCCAAACCAGGGCCAGTATAATGTCATAGGCAATCGGACAGCCGCGCGAGGAGCTGGCCCGGCAGCCGACGGTGACAAGCTATTGCTCGTGAGTTATCTTCGGTAGAAGGTGATACACTACCCAGAAACGAATAATGAGTTGAAGTGTCCTTAGATACAGAGTGCAATTAAGTCGCAGTAGCGAAAGGAGTCCACTTGATGTCCAAATTTACTTTGCTGGTAAGTGCGTTGTTAACTACGGCCTTTGCAGTTACCCTAATAGTATGCGGCTGCGGCGGTACGAGCGGGCCATCGCTGTACTTCAATGTCAATCAACGAGCTTCGTGGTCTGCCGGCGAGCGCCTGGCCTTCGCTTCCTACGGCGGCAACGGCTTGCTGTATATTTATACGATAACCAACAGTGGTAGCAATGCACTCCTGCTAACGCCGTCGGACAATGACGACGACTACGCCGACGAAGGCGGCTGGCATCCCGCCTACAGCCCTGATGGCAGCCAAATAGCCTTCACCTCCCGCCGCCACACTACACCAGTGATATTCTTGATGGACTCCACCGACGGAGACCGCGCCGGAGTAACCCAGGTCACTACCGATACCGGCAACGGCGCTGATGAGCAAGTCAGTTGGAAGCCGGATGGCACTGGCCTGATCTACACCAGCACTCGGCGTAACGCCAACCACGACATCCGTACTATAGACACCGATGGTGGCAATCTCGTTGAGCTTCTCAACAGTGACGATGACGAGCAGTGGGCCAGCTACAAGCCGACCGATGACAATATCATCGTCCTGCAATCAGACCGGGATGCTGATAACAGCGAGGATACCGATATCTTCATCTACAACATATCCAGCGCTACCTTCACAAAGATAGCCGACAGCCCCTACAGTGACGGCGCCCCTTCCTGGAGTCCCGATGGCACTAAGATCGCCTTTCACTCTGACCGAGCTGGGGATTTTGACATCTGGGTTTGTAACAGCGACGGCTCCAACCTCACTCAGCTAACCAGCGATACCCGCTCAGACGGTTATCCCATCTGGAACTCTGATGGCACCCGCATAGGCTTTACCCGCGATCGTGAGCTATGGTCAGTGCTTGCTACGGACGGCTCCGATCCCCAGCGCATAACCCGCCGATACCAATAGAGGCTATCTCTATCTGTCCGCAACAGCGGCGCTTAACACTGACGTGGCCCAGCCAAGTTGAAGCTGGGTCACGCTGTTTTTGTTGCCCTTGATATGATACCAATACGCGACAACATCAAATCAACCCATTATCCCCTGGTCAACACCGGGTTGATTATTGCTTGCGTGGTAGTCTTCGTCTACCAACTGGCCGACCCCACAGCCATTGAGGCACTTGCCTTCCGACCGGTTTACCTGGCCTCCTTGACCACAATGAGGGAGCTGGGAGCCGCTGCAGTGGGAGGAAGCCTGCTGCTATCAATGTTTATGCACGGTGGGCTGCTACACATCGGCTTTAATATGCTCTTCCTATGGGTATTCGGCGACAACGTTGAAGACCGAATGGGCCATCTGCGCTATCTGCTCTTTTACTTGCTTTGCGGTGTTCTGGCTACACTTTCCCACAGCATAATGGCACTGCTGGGTGCACTAACCCACGGCGGTCAAGGCCTGCAGATACCTCTGGTAGGAGCCAGCGGGGCAATTGCCGGGGTCCTGGGGGCCTACTACAAGCTCTATCGCTATGCTGCGGTGCGCACCCTGATACCCCTCTTTTTCGTCTTCACAATGGCGGACCTACCCGCCAGTCTGTTCATCATTATCTGGTTCATATCACAACTACTGTACGGCCTCAGCGCCCTTGGCCATCCCGGCGCAGGCATAGCCTTCTGGGCCCACATCGGGGGATTCGTAGCTGGGATATTCCTGGTGAAGCTGTTTGTGCCGCCTCGGCGGTCAGCCGGCAGGCCCCGTATCGTATATATGCGTCTGGAGTGAGCAAGACAGCGCCGGGACATCAGCCGTCCCCGATTACTTGCTTTCCTTGCCACTGCCCAAAAATAGGCGCCGCACCAACCACTGCCCCATCAATACCCCCGCGCGCAGCCAAATTCCCAGCCAAATGAGCCAGCGACTACCCCACCACCGGCTCCAATGTTTGCGGTAAAGGCGATACATACTCTGGTGAGTATGCAGTAGGGTACTCAGCTCCACCTGCTGAGCGCTGTGGCCGACGGCATGGATAATCTCGGGGTTAGGCGTATAAACCACCTCCCAGCCAGCCTGGTGCGCGCGCAGACAAAAATCCACATCCTCCGAGCCCCAGAAGAAGCCCTCGTCCAGCAGACCAATGTCCTCAAGCAACTCCCGGCGAATTAACATCGCTGCGCCCGAAACCCAGTCCACCTGGCGAGCCTCGCTGTGATCCCAGTCGCTCATCAGGTAGTAACGGACACTCTTTGCCCCGGGGATCAGTGGTTCCAGAAAGGTACCTCGGAAGATTGCCGCAGAGACCGTTGGAAACCGCCGGCAAGAATATTGCAGGCTACCGTCGGGGTAGACCAGCCTCG
>JALGTS010000136.1 GCA_029821255.1 Candidatus Zipacnadia bacterium | reverse complement strand
GCATTGGGACGTCCAGGGGTGACCGAGGGGGATGTGAAGACCGCTATGGCCATGAAGATTCTGGATCTGCTGGGGGCGGGAGGTATGTTTGTGGAATTCTTTGCTATGGACTTTGACGACAACTTCGTATTGATGGGCCATGATGGACCAGCCAATATCAATATGGCTGCTGCGCGCCCGCGGCTTCAACATCTGCAGGTCCATCATGGGAAATCAGGCTACGGGCTGGGCATCGATTTTGAGATAGCAGAAGGCCCCGTCACGCTGGTGAACCTAACCCAGTTCAATGCAGGCGATACCTTCAAGCTGATATACACGGTGGGCGAGGTAATCCCGGGTGAGATCCTGCAAATCGGCAATCCCAACTGCCGAGTACGGCTGCCTTTGCCACTACCTGCGTTCTTTGATGCCTGGTGCCAGCAGGGACCAGCTCACCACAGCGCCCTGGGACTGGGCGACCAGAGTCGCGAAATTGAAGCCTTTGCCGAAGCAATGCATTTTGAGTGTGTGCGCATCGGTCCATCCGACGGCCCGTAAATCAACGGATATGAGGTATAAATGATGAAATACATAGCCGCCTATGACACGGAACGGCCGGAGGGGCTGCCGGCGGTAAGACGACTGGTGGAAATACATAAAGCGTTGCAAGTACCTGCCACATTCTTCGTGGTCGGACGGGTGGCCGAACAGTACGGACCTCAGTTGCGCAAGCTGTGGGAAGGGGAACTGTTCGATATTCAGTCTCATACCTACGACCACACCCACGTGGAAAGTCATCCGCCTGATGAGGTAATTGCTAATCTGGAGTTGAATCAACGGGTGCTGCGCAGGGAGTTAGGGATTGTGCCGGTAGGGTTGCGCTGTCCGGGTGGTCTTGCCGGCGGGTTACGGGACTACCCCCACGCCCTGCAGGCAGTAGCGGCAGTGGGGTTTGAATTTGTCAGCGCTCAGGCGCGTGGTCCTGGTGGCAGCATCCCCGCGCCGCTGCAGGACCCCTACTGGTATGACGACTATGGCTATGCGGATCTGCTGGAAATGCCTGGTCATGGCTGGCATGACAATATTCTCACCGCACAAACTCCTGGAGGTCTGCCTGAAGGTATGACTCCACCGCGCACACCTGGGCAAGCTGCGGCATACTGGAAGCGGGATCTGGATCGAGCATTGGAGCTGGGACTGCGGTATTTCAACCCGATTATGCATCCCTGGTCGGTAGGCGGATTTGATAGCAGGTGTCGTCACGTGGAGATGGTGCTGGAATATGTCTTAGAGCAGGGCCTGACTGCAACTACCTTCGCAGCAGAGGCCAGCCGGCTACGCCATGAGAAGACAAGTCAGCCCAGCCGGGATGGAGCCGTTAGCTAAGGCTACCACCTGCGGCATCTACAGGCGGTGCTGCTCGGGCGGATACAGGGTGCTCCTACCTGAGATACACTGCTCATTACCCACCAACTTGCCTCTGACTTGCCAGATAGTTCTGCCTGCGTAGCGCTCGTCATTGAGTCCTATCCTCTAAAGCAGCATACGGCCATTCCCCCAAAGAAGAGATTTGTTGCATTCTCAACTGATGTCTGTTATACTTTTTGCAGATACAACTGTTTTGTACACAACCACAAAGCACGAGATCGTTGATCGGTGGTGAGTTCTGTGGACCGGCGTGACTGTGGACCAAGGACACCCGGACGATACTTTGGGATCATACATCGCTTCGCCAGGAGGTACTTTGCAGCGCAGATGGAGCAGTTGGGGCTGCCCTCCACAGCGTTCCCATTGATGGTGCGTCTCCTCTGGGAGGATGATATCAGCCAGGAAGAGCTGGCCGACGACTTTCTTGTGGACAAGGGGACCATCGCGCGGATACTGGCAAGGTTAGAAGAGGCGGGCTATGTGACCCGATCTGTGGACGCCAAAGACAAGCGAGTCAAACGCGTCCGTGTTACCGACAAGGCACGGGAGATCGCACCCGTACTCCATGCTGCCAGGCGTGCATGGGACGGCAAACTGCTTGATAACTTCACCCCCGATGAGAAGCAGATGGTGCTGGGCTTCCTGGAACGCATGGCCGAAAACTCGCAGGAGCACTGGGGGGATCTGGACAATGCGTCGCAGGGGAACCTGCAATAGCAGGATGGCACACCGGGGTTGATTTGTGAAGTAATGAACAAATTCGCTGCATATAGCGTCTTAGCGGGCAGTTGTAACTGCAAATGTTGCGTCCGCAACTGACATCAAAGATCAGGTTGGTGGTTATCTATGCCAGGCGCCCACCCAATAGCAAAGAAGGGCACGGCGGTGGTGTTTATAGCTCTTTTCGGCTTATTCCTGTGCGCTGGCGTCTGGCCACAGGATGAGCTGCCGCGGCCGTTAACGCTTAAGGAGGCTATGCGACTGGCGCTGGAACGCAATCCCTCTGTGGCTGCCGGCGCGAGCGAACTTGAGGCGCGACAGGCGAGTCTTGACGCCCAGAAGGCGCGTCGCCAGCCCACACTGAGGGCCACCTGGGACTGGCGCACCCAAGAATCGCTGCTGGACGGCGGAGGTACGACGCTGGGTAGCGACCGGCGCACAACCAGAAATCTATCGCTGACTCTTAGTCAAACCTTCTACGAGTCCGGACTAAGTGAATCCATCACTGCTGCGCGCCAACAGGTTCAGGCAAGTGAGGCCAGCTTGGAAGACAGGCGTAGGCAGCTTCTGAAGCAAGTCGCTGCCACTTACCATACGATTTTAGCTGGCCAGGAGTTGGCGCGGGTGGCCAAGGACGCAGTCCGAGCCGCCGAGCAGCACCTGGAGATGGTCAATGCCCGCATTGATGCGGGCAGCGCTGCTCCAGTTGATCGGCTGAGCGTGCAAGCCGAACTGGCTGATGCCCGCTATGAATCAGTGCAGACAGTCAACGCCGTCTGGCAGGCAATTGCCCAGTTGCAAGCGCTGCTCGCGCTTCCTGCTGAAACCGTGCCGATGATCGGGGAAGCTGCCGAGATAGACTACAACCTGGGCGAATTGGAGAGTTGGATTGATGAAGCACTCGCCCGGCGCCCCGATATAATAGCCCAGCAGCATCAGGTGCGGGTAGCAGAGCTGAACGTGAAGCAGGCAAAGATCGCAGCTGGCTTGAGCTTCAGCGTCGTGGGTGAAGCAAGCTACGGCCGCTACACCGACACCAGCGGCGAAAACTGGCAGATTGCCGCGGGCGCCAGCTTCCCTTTGCACGACCGCCAGGCCCAGGCGCAGGTGGAGCAGGCGCAGGCAAGTCTGGAGGTAGCACGACAGCGGCTCTCCGAACTGGCACTCAGTGTCACCCAGGAGGTCTCGCAAGCCTGGTACGCCCTGCGTGATGCTTCCCAGCGTGTTGTCGCAGCGCAGGCGTCAGTGGAGGCGGCGCGGGCGAATCTCAACTCGACCCAGGAGCAATATGCCGCGGGTGTCGCTGGCATCATTGAAGTCACCGATGCGGAGCTTAACTGGCGGCGTGCCAGCGGCCAACTTGTGCAGGCTCGTTATGACCGCAGCGTCGCATACTATAATCTGCTGGCCAGTGCCGGACGGCTGCTGAGCGAGTTGGAGGCTGCGGCACCCGCCGAGCAGGAAGAGACGGTGATTGAATAGTGAAACGCCGGATAGCAATAGTTATTATTCTGGTGGTGATAGCCGGGGTGGGGTGGTGGTATCTGCGCAGCCGCCGGAGTAGTGGACAGGAGGAGGCGCTGCCCACCGCTACCGTCAAGCGGGGAGACTTGCGGGTGACTGTCTCGGCTACGGGGGTGCTGGAGCCCCTGACCACCGTGGAGGTCAAGTCGCGCACCGGCGGCGAGATCAAAAAGCTATATGTGGAGGCTGGCGACTACGTGAAGGCCGGGGATCTGATTGCGCAACTTGACCCTACTGAGCTGCAGGGGGATATTGATCAGGCCCAGGCGACGCTGGATGCCGCCATGGCCAGGGTAAAACAGAACCGCTACTCCGCGCAGGTTCAGCAAGAACAGACGCGCACACAGATTCAGGAAGCCCAAGCTGCCCTGAAAGCAGCTTGGGCCCGACTCAGACAGGCTCAGTCGCAGCTTGAGGAAACCCGCGAGAGTACTAAGCAAAGCGTCATCCAGGCGCAGGCGAGGTTGGAGTCTGCCCGCGCCAGTTTGGCTGAAGCCAAGCTCCAGGAGCAGGCG
>JALGTS010000135.1 GCA_029821255.1 Candidatus Zipacnadia bacterium | reverse complement strand
TAGCAGGTGGTACCATTGTTGGGGGCAGCTCAACCCCGACAGTGGGACAACTACTTATACTTATGACGATGCCAGTCGCCCCGCTACGGTGACCAATCCCGACAGCGAGGTCACGACCTTCGCCTATGATGCAGTGGGCAACCAGGCCACTATGGCTGACCCCGACGGCGGTGCCACTACCTATACTTCAACCTCTTCACCGGTCCGGCCAGAGGCGTAGATACCATCCAGAATGCGCTGCGTAATCAAGGCCTGCTCGCCGGGCACTGGGGAAGGCCTGCCCTGGAGAATCGCCTCCACGAAGGCGGCTATTTCCGCAGCAATACCATTATCGGGGACCTCAACTGGCACCTGTGGTGTAGAGTTTGTCAGCATGCCATTCTCTTCGCGAATCAGAGTCGGGGGCGAGTATTGCAGACCGCCTTCGGTTCCACACAGGATAACATTCAACCGGGCAGCCGCTTCAGTCACATTCAGCGCCCAACTGGTCTGCACCGAAAGCGTCGCCCCATTGGCAAAGCGGATGAAGCCGGCCGCCATATCTTCCGGCACCGTGTACTTGGCAGGATTATGCTTCATCAGCGAGGGTTTGTCAGCCAGTTTCAGATATGTGGCGGCGCTGACACTGGTCGGCTCAGGGAAATCCATCAGATAGAGAGCCATATCTATAATATGCACACCCAGATCATAGCAAGGTCCCCCGCCCGACGCTTCGGCATCTATGAACTCCCCCCATGCGGGAACACCCCGCGGGCGCAGCAGGCTGCAGTGGCCCCAGTAAATATCGCCAACCAGCCCGGCATCTACCCACCGGCGCAGCGTCTGACCCTCGCGACTAAAGCGCAGCACCTGAGCGACCATTAGCAGCCGATCGGCCTGCTTGCCCGCATTGATCATCTCACGACACTCATCAGCGGAAATTGCCACCGGCTTCTCCACCAGCACATGACAACCAGCCGCGAAACCAGCTAAGGCGGGAGCACAGTGATATGCATTGGGTGTACAGATATCTACAATATCCAGTTCCACCTTCTCCAACATCTTCTCATAATCATCAAACAGCGCATTCTTCGCCACACCCCAACGCTCGGCGGTATCTTCGCGGGCCTTACGCTTGATATCGCATATCGCCACCACCTCTGCATTTTGGTTTTCCTCCCACCCTGCCATATGGCTCTGAGCAATGCCCCCGGCACCAATAAGTCCGACACGTAGTTTCTTCTGCATCAAATCTGACCTCCTTATAGGCTCTGACTAAACTGACAAGCCGGTCAACCGAAAACCGAGCGGAAATCTCTTACCACGACCAGTACTTTGACAGCATAGGTTTGAGATAGGCTAAATCTTTGCGAGTTTGCTCAACAACCTCGTCGGTATTCATATCCCGGAAGCTATGTGCGCCGATGTACTCACTGTGTATAGTAATTCCGCCATCAAATCCGATCTGGTTCAGCAGTTCCAACACCTCCGGCCACGGCGTCATACCCTCGGCCAGCGGTACCATCTGCACAGCATAGCTCTTGGGATCATCGCCAGCGGGATTGTAGAGAAACTTCATATCTTTTACCGCCACTAACCTGATCCAAGGTGCCAGCAGATCCAGGCACTGCTTCCAAACCGAGCGAGCACCTTCTACGATCATATGACTGGGATCAATATAGGCACCGACATACTCAGGATTGCGGCCACGCAAAATCTCCCAGACGACAGCGCCGTTTGCCGTGACATTGTCACCAGAGTGAATATGCAAGCCGATCCAGACACCGTACCGTCGGGCCAGCGCCTCCAAGTCAATGACCTTGGACTTAACCTCATAGATGCTCTGCTCCAGTGTGCCGAAGCCCTGATAGGGCCAGTAGCCCAGCTTTATCCACTGCACGCCACAGTCGGCAGCCGTAGCAAAAACATCCTCCACATAATCTTCGCCAGCCGAGGTAATATCAGTCGTTAGCATAGGCACCTCTATGCCGATCTGCGCAAGCGTCCGGGTAGCCGCAGGCAATTTCTCCGAAACCTCCTCGCGCTTGATGTAACCGTTTGCGCGGACAGTAAGGTCCATCCCCGGTATCCCCAGATCCTTCAGCGCTTGTCCGGCCTTGGCTATTGGATAATCCTGCAGACTTTTGGCAAACATCATCAATTTCATAAGGCTATTGAAACCTACCTCTCACAAGAGTGGTATGCGATACAGTTTTGAAAAGCCCTCCTCTGATCTTAGTTGCTTTAGTTTACTTTATGATTGGTCTGTGTTCAAGCAATCCCAAGACGGGTTACTGATAGCTGTTTGTTATTCGCTGGCGGCTCTTCGCTAACGATGACCTTCTCAACCCAACGGCGGGCACAATTTACCACTGCCTCGGCATATTCAGGCGCTCAATAGTGTGGCTATCCCATCGGCGACCCTGGTTGATATTTCTCTACCCCCTTCGCATAAGTTGTGCAGTGAACTCTATTGTAGCGCCAGAGCCCCTGGGGGTGGCGTAACAGGAACCTGCGCGCCTGCTTGCCCTCACCTCCTGAGCCAACTGTTACCTATGCCTATTGCAGTTTTGGAGAATTAATTTGGGGAGAGGCCTTGACACAAAGGCGACTTTGTGTTATACTATGTTTGTATAACATTGTGGGCCCAGACGTGGACATAGCTTTATAGAAACAGGAGCGACAGCCAGAGACGCAGTCTCTCCCACATCTGTATCCGCACCCAGGTTGAGTCTTCGGGTCCACAGCCGCCTACAAATTGCTGCTCGCGTTGAAGCCCGTAGGCGGAGGCATGCAGCCGAACTCTTCCTTGCCCCGAGAGGAGTTCGGCTGCTTATTCATTGGCACAAGCAAGAGTAAGTTCCCCCCGAGATTGGAGAGCAGGTTACTGTTAGCAGACTCTTACCGCACTTGTCTTTGCCGGTGGCCTTGTGCTATAATAAGCCTGTCGCCATTGGTTGGTGCTGCCACCGGGCGACTGTTTATTTCCCAGAAAGGAAGATAGCCAGATATGCCACAGATAAAGGCACGTGCTAAACATATACGACAAACTAAGAAGCGTACCCGCCGCAACCGCCGACTGAAGGAGCAAGTCACTAAGTCCATACGAGCTGCTCTGGAGGCGGCACGTAGTGGCGATGAAGAAGAGATTCAACAGGCAATAAGCCGAGCTTACAAGGTCATTGATAAGGCGAGCAAGGTTGGGACCTTTCATGCCCGGCGCGCCGATCGTAAGAAATCGCTTATCGCCCGGCAAGTTGCTAAGATTCAAGCTGAGTAGTAGTCAGTCGGTGCAGATTATTCCGGCCGTATTGCAGGTTGCTAACTGACCAATCCGGGGCAACTGTGGGGGAGGCTTCACTCTTTATTTGCGGGTATGTCCGCGTCGTCAGGCTTCGTATTGTCATGGGGTGTTGCTACCTGCTGCTCAATGATCTTCTGCATCTCGGTAACGCCAAGGACACGCTTAGTAGATTCGTCGAGTTCCTCAACTATCTCCTGAGGCACCGCTACCAGAATCATTCCTCGCTTGGCCAACATGCGCAGATACTCATTGAGGGAAACCTCCACCTCACGGCGCGTAAGATTATACCTCTCAGATAATGCCTCGCTAATCTGGCCGACGCTATGTTGGCCGTCGCACATCTTCCAGACAAAGCTACCCACTTCATCCAGAATAACAGGACGCTCTTCCGGCACCGCCAAAAAGAAGGTAATCACTTTGCCAGTTAGCCCGCCTCGCCGGGTCAGCGTGGCCACGACGCGCCCTTCTTCATTATACTTCCACTCTAAATTGGGGTTGTGCAGAGGCTTAATGGATAGCGCCTGACGGCGGGTAAGCTGCGGGGCGGGCTGCCGCAGTCTTAGCTTTATTAGTAGCTTATTCCACAAATATGCAATCAGATACATTACTGCTATTCTCCTATGTTGATATTCCTGTGGTTGCGCAGCTCCACATTTGGTATTTGGTCAGCAGAACCTTGGCGCAGAGTGAGGATAGATACCTCTGGCGGGCACAGGAAACGGGCGTCCAAGCCCGCGCCAATTCCCCGACTGACGTAGGCAACTATCCGGCCACATCGCATCAGTCCCGATGATCGCTGGCGCAGTCGCCAAACCGGCGCCCAGGGACTACCCAGGCCCGGCAGCCGACACTGTCCGCCGTGGGTGTGACCGGCCAGCAGCAGGTTAG
>JALGTS010000134.1 GCA_029821255.1 Candidatus Zipacnadia bacterium | reverse complement strand
AAGCATTTCGCACAAGGGCCGGGGAGCAACCGGAGGCACCGTAGATAGGGCCACCGGGGCGAACCATCTGTCTACGGCAGGATGACCATGCGTAATTCCCTCCCGGGCCCTTCAGCCGCCAGCGCGAAGGCCTCCGGTGCTTGGTCGAGGCTAAAGGTGCGGACGGGAATGGAACTAAAATCAACCTGGCCAGTGGCGAGCAGTTCCACAGCGGTCTCCAGTGTATTCAGCGAGCGCCGTGAGAAGATTACGGTTATCTGATTACGGCGCGGCCGGACAATATCAATACACAACTCGTCTACCTCGGGTATTCCCACAACAACAACGCGACCGTTGGGACGCACCAGCTCCAGGCACTCAGCGAGGGCAGCATCGTCGCCAGAACACTCAAAGACCACCTTAGGTCTGATACCAGCTTCGGCAAGCTGCGCGGCGTTCTGAGCAGTTATTCGTGCCCCAGCCTGCTCGGCGAATTCGCGCCGGGCGGCTACCGGCTCAGCGACGGCGATATCCTTCACCCCCTGGCAGCAGGCCGCCATCATCGTTGAGATACCAATCATTCCCGCACCCAGAATAGCAACCGTCTCATCGCCGGCCAATTCGGCCAGCCTCACCGCATGAATACCCACACCCAATGGCTCAGTTAGCGCAGCCTCAATATCACTTACCTCGTCAGGCACCGCCGCTACACTGAAATCCGGGCAAGCGATATACTCAGCGATCGCTCCATCGTGGGGCGGAAAGCTGGGGAAGACCACGTTGGGGCATAGATTATACAGACCCTCCTGACAGATCTCACAGTGCCCACAATGCCAACTGGGTTCAACGGCAACTCGGGTGCCTATCGGGGGAGCCTCCGCCTCGGGCCCGACAGCGACGATTTCGCCACTGAATTCATGCCCTTGTATCATAGGCCCCTCCGGGTAAACTCCCCCGGCAGCACAGCCATTTCGGTAGATCGCCACATCAGAGGCGCAGATCGACACTGCCCGCACACGAATGAGTACCTCATCCGCTGCCGGCTCAGGCTCAGGCGTCTCGCCAACTCGTACGTCACGTGCTCCAAACAATTTGGCAGCCTTCATAATTCCTCCAATCTTTAACTATGGCTCGCGGCGGCGGTACTGCCCTATCCCGCCACAATAACCAAGCCCGACTGCCTCAGTGCTTTAGCCACGAGATTTGCCGCCGGAGATATTTACCACAGTACCAGTAATATAGCTGGCCATATCCGAGGCTAGGAAGCAGACGAGGTTGGCAATCTCGTCCAGACGAGCGGCCCGGCGCAGGGGAACGGCGACCTCTTCATAGGAACGGCGCAACTCCTCAACTGTTATCCCCCGGGTATAGGCCAGAGCTCTTTCGTATTCCGCACTGCGCAGGCCGGTCTTCTCCACAATAGCCGGGGCACAACCTACCACACGAATGTTGTACTTGCCCAATTCCTTGGCCCACGAGCGGGTATAAGCGTATATCGCCCCCTTAGTTCCCGCATAGGCGCTTTGTCCTTCGGAACCTTCCAAGCCCGCCTCGGAAGCCATATTGATTATCACACCACCTTCTCCCCGCGCTATCATCTCGCGGGCTACTGCCTGAGCACAGAGGAAAACACCCTTCTGGTTCACCGCCGTAGTCTTATCAAAAATCGCCTCGTCCAGCTCCTCTTTGCCCTGGGGATCCACAAGAAGTCGTGGCACAAGAATCCCGGCATTGTTAACCAATATGTCAATTTTCCCAAACTCCGACACCGTGCCGCGAACCATCGCCGCTACGCTCGCGGCGTCGGTCACATCCGTCTCAATAAAGATACACGAGACGGCGGAATTAATCTGCTCAAGTTCCTGAACAGTGCCACAGGCGGTCTGGGCGTCAATGTCAGCAATGGTTAGGCTGACGCCCTCTTCGACAAAGGCCGTAGCGATGGCTTTGCCGATGCCAGCGGCTCCTCCCGTGATGATTGCCACTTTTCCAGTCAAGTCAAGCCGTGACACCTTCTGTCGCCTCCCTGGACAGAACTACGGTGAGGATCTTACCGGCCTATTGGCCCCGAGACCAGCGTGCCCAGACCGATATGGTCACGCGGCTGACGCCCAGCGCGGCGGTCAACTTCAACAGATCACCGGGCAAGAAGGGCAGTACACCAGTGGCAACTGCTGCCGACCAGCCGATGCCCGTTGTAAAGACCAAACCCACAACGCCGCAGGCGTATATCAACGCCGTTGCTGCCAGCATCCCGCCGGCCAGTTTCGGCAGTTGCCAGCCGCCTCGTGCTGTCCAGCCGACCACCATAGCGGCCGGCACAAAGCCGATCAGATAGCCAACAGTAGGGCCAGCCACTCCCGTGCTGACAGCAAAAACCGGCGCACCCAGCAGGCCGACTACCAAGTACAGCATTTGGCTGGCACCACCACCAACAAGCCCCAGAGTAGCACCAGCCACCAGCACCACTCCGGTCTGCAGCGTGATCGGCACCGGACTAAACGGAAGCGGAATGCGGATATGGGCGGCGACAGCACTGGCCGCAGCCAGCACAATAATGCCGGCTGCATAGCGGACCGCAAGCGGCGTAGGTAAGGCAATAACAACCCAAGCAAGACTTTTACGTAGGCTTAGCATCCCGGATACCCCCACTTAACAGTTGGCTGGCTGGAAGGGATTGTAGCCTGGGCTGGTGGTATTGTCAACCAGCCGCAGCGTAGAGCCGCTGGCCGCCATACCTTGCTTCAGCAACGGTACAAGCCGCTTGACTTCCAGGCTATGACATCGTATACTGTTAGTAAGCCTCAGGCCCAGCAGCCTGCAGCTTTAACAGCCGCTGTTTTACCGAATTAAGGGAACTGATCGCTGCCGACGCCAGCGGGGGCAATTTTGTACAACTACTTGGCCACCCGGCGACGAGTGGTGATTCGTTGATTGTGTTACTGCTGTCTGGCTTAATTCCCGTAGTGAAGGATGGCAGGCATTGCTGAGCGCAGCAATTTAGCTGTGGAGCAGGTTCGCTGCAGCGATGTTCAATTAGTTCTGCTGGCCCAAGGCGGGGACCATCAGGCGATGGAATGTCTGTTGGATAGGTATCGGTCAGTAGTTGAGGCAAGCGCTCGGGACTACTTCTGGGCGGGGGCCGATGATGAGGACATAGTCCAAGAGGGGATGATTGGACTTTACAAGGCGGTAGGCGACTATATGCCAGAGGCGAATATGAGCTTCCGCTCCTTCGCCAGGCTCTGCATTCGTCGCCAGATAATAAGCGCCCTGAAGGCAGCGACTCGCCACAAACACGCTCTGCTCAACTCATCTGTTTCCATTGCTGAGCCGGTGAGGGGCAGCGAGGAGTTTATGATGCTGGCTGAGACGTTAGCTGATGGCGGTAGCAGTGACCCCGAACGAATTGTGATCAGCCGCCACATCTGGGCTAACATTCGCCAACTGGCACTATCCGCCCTATCACAATTGGAATGGCGAGCATTAATTAACTACATAGGTGGAGCGCAATACCAGGATATTGCTGAACAGTTCGGCTATAACATAAAACAGATTGACAACGCCCTCCAGCGGGCGAAAAAGAAGATCGTCAGGCAAGCCACGGTCGAAATGACTAACTGAGCAGATAAGATAATAGATACAGTTAACCTGGGCAATAAGCCATACTCAAAGCCGACGTAGCTCAGCGGTAGAGCAGGTCACTTGTAATGACCAGGTCGTCCGTTCGAATCGGACCGTCGGCTCCACTATTTGACGGCAGCGTCCTAAATAGTTATAATAGTGTAGTTTAATGTGCACTCCAGCAAGGGACGCCCAGGGCCCGCCCGGGCGTCTCCTGTAATATAACCAAATACGGATTGTCTGCGGAGGGGTGCCCGAGCGGCCAAAGGGAGCAGACTGTAAATCTGCCGGCGATTGCCTTCGGAGGTTCGAATCCTCCCCCCTCCACCATAAATCGGCCAGGCCCACGTAGCTCAGTAGGCAGAGCGTGTCCTTGGTAAGGACAAGGTCACCGGTTCGATTCCGGTCGTGGGCTCCAGCCAGTCGGCGTTAGACGTGGAGTGCATATACATTGTGAGAGGCCAGCGACAACAGCGAACAGATAGGAGGTACACTGGCCATGGCCAAGGAGAAGTTTGAGAGGACCAAGCCACATCTTAATATTGGGACGATAGGGCACGTGGATCACGGCAAGACGACC
>JALGTS010000133.1 GCA_029821255.1 Candidatus Zipacnadia bacterium | reverse complement strand
GATTGACTATGCGAAGATCGTCACTCATCGAGTCTCGCTGGAGAATATCCACGAGGGGTTTGAGTTGATGAAGAAAAAACAGTCCCTGAAGGTGCTGGTTTTCCTTGGTGCTGAAGGGAACTCTGTTCCCTGAACTGGGGGATTGTGGGATGTTGGGAGCGATGAGAGGTATATGAGTGGCAAACTTGAAGGCCGGGTTGCAGTTGTGACTGGAGGAGGCGGCGGAATTGGTGCGGAGATCTGTTGGGCTTTCGCCCAACAGGGTGCGATGGTGGCCGTGGTGGATATTGAGCAGGAAGCCGCCAGGCAGGTCGCAGATGCAATTCAGCACAGTGCCGGTCAGGCTGTAGCTGTGGCTTGCGATGTGACTGATTGCAATGATGTGGAGCAGGCCGCTGACCAGGTGGAGCAGAAGCTGGGCCCGCTGGCTATCTGGGTGAACAGCGCTGGCGTCTCTTATATCCTGCCATTTCTGGACTGCACGGAGGAAATATGGGACCGCACCATGAATGTTAATCTTAAGGGGACTTTCCTGGGCTGTCAGGCAGCTATCCGGCGGATGGCGCCGCGTAGACGTGGCGCCATTATCAATATGTCCTCGCAATCCGGGAAAGTGGGCAACAGTCACTACGCGGCCTACTGTGCTAGCAAATTTGGCGTTATCGGCCTGACTCAGTCGTTAGCGGTGGAGTTTGCTGCTCAGGGCATACGGGTCAACGCAATCTGCCCCGGCGTTGTGCCCACGGGAATGTGGGATAAGCAAATTGAGGACTACGCCCGCAAGCGCGGCATAAAGCCCGATGAGGTTATGTCCTACTTTGAGAGTAAGATTCCTATGAGGCGGGTCGGTACAGCCCAGGAGGTAGCCCACGTCGCTCTGTTCCTGGCCAGTGATGAGGCGGCTTATATAACCGGCCAGGCACTCAACGTCTCGGGCGGGGCGGTGATGCACTGACTTGCTGCCCAAGCTGCCTCCGACAACTATCTGAGGCTTCGACGTACGGCATTTTCCACAATATTGGGCAAGAAGGTGTTCATATGCCACTGGTAACTGACTACCAGCAGGTTAAAGATATTTATCACGAGGCAGCCGAGCTGGGTGTAGCTCTGCCAGCCTTTTGCTGTGAAGATCGTGAAACATTAGAGGCTATTCTCGCCTCAGTGAAAGAGAAAGGTGAGGAGCTGGGGATCGAAGATCTGCCAGTTTTGCCAACCTGGACGGTACGTTATCCCCCCCGGGGTCAAATGAAGCTGATTACCGCCGCGGGGGATCCCGTACTGGGCATGCGGCTTATGCTCTCTGATCTGGAGGTGTTTGCTGGTGAGGAAAGTCCTTACGGAAAGCTGCGTATCCTCCCCAACGTGGATCACGCCTTTCCCGAGCTGGACGGGGATATCCTGGACGGTTTTATTGATCAGGTAGCGGTCATTATGTTTGATGCCAGCGAGCGCCCCTTTGAGGAGAATATTAGGCTTACAGCCGAATATGTTGGGAAGGTCCATGGCCGCGTCGTTGTTGAGGGGGCAGTAGATGAGCTATATGAGTCCGGTAGCAGGCAGATGAAGAATGAGCCGACGACTGTTGCTCAGGCGCAAAGATTTCTCACCGAGACCGGTGTAGATATCATTGTTCCCAACGTAGGCACCGAGCACCGGGCGACGACTCGGGAGTTGGACTATCGTTCCGACCGGGCCCGAGAGATCAGTGCAGCCGTCGGCAAGGTGCTCTGCTTGCATGGTAGTTCCTCACTGCGTCCGGACGCCGCAGCGCACCTTCCTGATGATGGATTCATTAAGGTCAATATCTACACTACGTTAGCGGTCAGTGGGGGGCAGGCAGTGGCGCGGCATGTACTGAACAACCTCGGCAATATCTTTACTGAGGCTCAACTCAAGGAGCTGATAGCCGAAGGGGTGATTGGTGAGGCGGCAGCGTCGCCCGAATTTGGTGACAACGAATTGCCCATACAGCCTAAGCTGGCTGTTGCAGCAAATCCCCCGCGTCGCGATGCGTGGTTTGCAGCGGTCCGCGACCGGTGTAAGGAGTACTTAGATCTGTTCCATTACCAGCGATATGCCCAGTGACAAGCCTACACGAGCACGGTCGCGCCTGTCGTCGCCGCAATCCCAGTTGGCCTCCACCAAAGGCACCGGACGAGTTCGCCTACTGGCTATGGTGGCGCTCGGCTTTGGCCTGACTTGGATTCTCGGCTACTGGATTGTCCAGGCTGAAGTTGTCGTCTTAGCCTGTCAAGTTACCGAGGCGGTGCCCGCGATCCCCGGTCTGGGGGCGCTGCTTCTGCTGCTGGCCCTCAATCCTCTGCTGCGCCGTCTGCCCTTCATTCGGGAGTTGTCCAGCGCCGAGTTGATAGTGGTCTATCTGTTGGTGACCGTGGCAACTACTATGTTCGGGCCTGGAATCGTCCGTTTTCTAATTGCTTCCCTGACGGTTCCCTACTACTACTCCAGTCCGGCCCTTCCCTTGGCCCAGTTAGCTGCTCATATTCCCGGATGGCTATCACCGACTGATCCGGTGGTCCATAAGTGGTTATGGGAGGCTTCGCCGTTCGGTACGGTCCCCTGGCGTTCCTGGGTGGTACCGATAGCTGCGTGGACCGGGTTTTTCCTCCTTATGGGTGGGACGCTGCTATGCCTGGTTTCGTTACTATCCCGGGATTGGATTCACCACGAGCGGCTGGTATTTCCGCTGGTGAGGCTACCCCTGGAGATCTTGGAGGGTTCGGCTGGCAGATCGTTCTTCCGCAACCCTGCTACTTGGATTGGGATGGGAGCGGCTGTGCTTTTGGATGCTGTAAGTATCGTCCGAGCGGTAGTACTGGGTATGGGCGGCGGCGGCGGGCTTCGCCTCTCCATAGGCCGCCAGGTGAAGAGTTATCCGTGGACCACCGTTTTCCCCATGCCGGCCTATATACGTCCCGGCCTTATTGGGCTGGGTTACCTGGTTTCGACCGAACTGGCCTTTTCCATCTGGGTTTTTTATATGTTCCACAAGTTGCAGGCACTGGTAATGGCCGGTAGCGGTTATCGGCTCAGCGGGATGCCTTTTGCCCAAGAGCAGGGCATAGGGGCCTACGTGGTTGTCGGGCTGATACTGCTGTGGAAGGGGCGGGATGCCTTCCGTCAAGCGTGGCGAGGTTGGTGGAATCAAGATGATGCTGCCGACTCCGCAGGGGGAAGCCAGCGGTGGCTGTTGGTGGCTCTGGTGGTGGGAATTGGTGGCATGCTGGTATTTATGATCGCAGCGGGAATGCGCCCCTGGCTGGCAGTATCGTATTTAGGCCTTTTGCTGCTGGTTGCGCTCACTTATGCCCGTATCCGCGCCGAGGCTGGTATTCCCTTGGTGTGGGCCTATCCGTATGGACAACAGTACCAGACTATTTGGAACTTCGTGGGAGCGAAGAGGCTGACAAACTCTGGCGCTTCCTTGGCTTCGCCGACGATTTTTGCTGTGATGCAGTTTTTGTCCCGCGGCTACTTCCCTACTGTCTCTGGCTACGAAATTGAGGGCATAAATCTGGGGGAGCGGACGGGCGCACGCTGGCGAGATATGGCCTCGTCTTTGCTGCTGGGGATAGGTTTCGGCGCGGCGGCCGGTTTCATCTTTCATCTGCGACCTTATTATGCTCGCGGGGGCGCTGGCCTGCGGACGGGTATTTGGGGTGCAGGGCGTGCTCAGATTGAGCTTACCAGAGTCCTGGAAGCCGGCACCACCCCACCGGACCTAACCCGCACGCCCAAAATGGTGGCTACTTTATTGGGAGGCCTGTTTGTGTTAGCATTGACCGCCGCCCGTGTGACCTGGTTCAACTTCCCGCTGCATCCTATCGGCTATCTGGTAGCCTGCAGTTACGGCTCACTGGTGTGGGCGCCGTTCCTATTGGTCTGGCTTCTGAAGGGGCTCATACTGCGCTACGGCGGCAGTAAGCTCTACCTAAAAGCCTTACCTGGCTTTCTGGGTTTTGCGCTGGGCCACTTTGTGGTAGCCGGGCTGATCTGGGGACTACTGGCCGCAGTCCTGGGCGGCCCATTCCTGCGCTGGGCTGTATGGTTTGGGTAAAGGTGGTATTGCAGGTGCTCGCTATGGCCAACAGGTCTTCTGCGTATCGCCTGTCACAGCACCTCAGCCTTATCTATCTCGCAGTACTCACCCCCTTTTAAGCCGAGACTTTGAAGGTGTAGTTTCCCGATCCGTAC
>JALGTS010000132.1 GCA_029821255.1 Candidatus Zipacnadia bacterium | reverse complement strand
TGTCCCTCTTCTGCCTTTCGGAGGCTAGCACTGAGTTATCCGTAAGCGGCTACTTAGATGTCTGTATGAACTGCGCCAATGCTTGGCGGGCTCGCTGATAGTCTGTTAGTTGCCGGCTCCAGTCCTGGAAGGAGGTAGCCACCTGGGCAACGACCTGATCGACGTATTCGTTCCCGCCGGGCAGCTTCGCCGCCATATTCATATATTCGTAATCTTCAAGGGCCTCACGAATCAGCTTCAATCGAATGGATACTACCGGTCCCTTAATCCCAGCTGGTTGGCCAGGGTACAGCAGCATACCCTCGCCCCAGTACCGGTCACGGAAATGCGGCTTGTTCCATACATCTTCGTAGTTCCAATAAACCGATGACCAGTATAAGAACCCCGTAATACTGTAATGCCAGCTTATCCAGAATGGAGCGCGGAAGTTCAGCGGAGGGAAGTCGATCTGCCACCATGGTGTGCCGTCCGGACCCTGGCATAGTGCGGTGTAGCTCCACAGTTCTTCGCCCATCTGTAGACGCTGCTGTGCAGTAGGCTGATCCCACAGACCCCATAGCGGACACCAGATATCCACTGCTCCGTACAGGTCTCCCCACTCGGGGTTGCTGGTCTTCGTCTGCTCAGTGCACATGCACTTAATGTCAGGGTCGGCCTCGTGGATCAGTGCCGCCTGATCCCGCACAATCTGATAGTCCTCGGCGTTATTAGGCTCATCCTTCAGGTAGATGTAGGCTATATCCAGCAAGCCCCGTTGGCGTAGATAGTTAGCCAAGTCACTGAGGTAGGCCTTACATTTGGGCGGATTGTCGCGATAGCGAAAGGGGATGCGCAGGGCGTTAACATGATGCTCATAGACCATCTCGTGGAGTCGTTGGCCACTTTGGGTATCATCAATTCCTCCTTCTTCTGACCAGTCTGGCCAAACTCCGCCCAGACTACTGGGGATGGCGCGGTGTTGTAGCAGGGTTAATATGTACGCCTCCCAAATGGGTCGGAACTGCTCGGAAGTAGGGTTCATTTTCAAGTAGTTGGCCACGCCTCCCAAGCTGCCAAAATTCGATCGCATGGCGATTTCGTCCGGCAGCTCAAAGTCCCAGACAGTGAGCCGAATAGGAACTTCAGCCAAGCGCCGGCCACCAGAGGTAACTACAAGCTGTCCCGAGTAGTCCCCCGCACTGGTTCCCTTCGGCACATAGACCTCCCCCCATATCTGTTGGTTAGTATTGGGCGGGACGTCAAATGGCTGAGCATCGTACTGCGCGCCTGCCAGTACCTTGCCGGTTTCCGGGTCGACTACAGGGATCAATGGATCCGGATACCAGCCTGGGGGGGCAGTGGACCTATAACTAGGCTCAAAAATATGAATGTAATGCGCCCGATATAGGCTAATATTGCTGGCCGGGATGGCACCATTTTCCGAGACGAGGTCGCATACGCGTGCACGACAGTTTGTCAGTGGTTTGTCTCCTGCCGATACGATGACCCGAAAGATCTCATACTCATTGGCCGCGCACTGGAGATTGACCTTCTCACCGTCGCCGGGTTTCGTGTCCTTGAGCACATGTTCCCAGGGGCTCGCTACCCACACCTAGGCAGGCTGAGCGTGGACTAACTGAGCGCTCAGTATCAGTATTGCACAAAGGGCTACAAAATGCATCATCCATCCTCCTTAGCTCGGTCGTCTTGAAGGGCTGGTTGCTGTCCTCAGGCCAAGTTTGTCGTTGATAGTCGCTCCTTCTATCGCCGATCTCTATCCAGAGATTAAACGGGAGGTTAAACAATATTTCATTCGCTGTCAAGGCTATGCTTGATGCTTGCTTCCAAGACCAGAAGGGGAGAATAGTGCGAGACGTCAATGCCCGCAAGCTTGTCCAGTGTTTATTGCGCTCAAGTTATAGAGCCGGAGAAGGTAAAAAAGCAGCTTAGAGGCACAGGTAAAGCATAAGCATATTGGTGCTGCCGGTGATCCAGCTTACCGCTCACCAGGCAGCAGAGTTAGACTTACAGTGGTGACAGAACTCGGAGGGGGCGGATGATACACTACATTAGCTCCGATTAATACTCTTCAGCCAGTTCCGAATGTTATACAGCGGCTGGTGCTACTCATAGCGCAGGCACTGTATAGGATCAAGTAAGGCAGCTTTGCGAGCAGGATACCAACCGAAGAAGATCCCCACTGCCGCTGAGAACAAAAACGATACCAATACCGCCCACAATGGCACAACTGTTTGCCAGCCCAGGCTTCCGCCCACAATCCGCGAACCGAGGAAGCCGATGCCAATTCCGATAGTCCCGCCGATGACACTAAGTAGTGTTGATTCAATAAGGAACTGGGCCATGATATCCCAACCGCGTGCTCCTACCGCCTTGCGAATGCCGATCTCCCGGGTCCGTTCGGCGACCGAGACCAGCATTATATTCATAATCCCTACCCCGCCTACGATCAGGGAGACTGCCGCGATCCCTCCCAGAAAGAGCGTCATCTGTCCAGTGGTCTCACTCACCATAGAGAGCATCTCAGTCTGGTCGCGGATGTCGAAGTCCCTGGTCGCCTCAGTTACTCGGTGAGTGCGAAACAGTATGCGTTCGATATTCTCCTTAACCGCTGGCACAGCTCTCTCACTAACTGCCGAGACGAGAATGGCGTTGAAGTTCACATTACCGACCAGCCGCTGCTGAGCGGTGCTGAGCGGCATAACGACCTGATCGTCGGGATTACCCCAACCGCTGCCCTTCTCCTCCAGGATACCAATGACCTCAAAGGGGATGTTATTGATGCGAATATACTCACCGACCAGTGGCCGCCCATAAAAAAGCTCGTCTACAACCTCCTGGCCCACAACAACGACGCGTGCGCGACTACGCTGCTCACTGAGAGTGAAGAAGCGACCCTTGGCAACCTCAAATGCCAGTGCGGTGGGCCAATCGGAGTTGGTGCCCACCATCTGGGTGGTATGCGTCAGATTGCGATACTTGACGGTAACACCCCTCTGCACTGTCGGAGCAATGGCGGCGACATCCGTCAGGTGCTGCTGGAGTGCTGCCAGGTCCTCTTCAGTTAGCTTGCCGGGCTGAGTGCCACCGGTTCCGGGGCCATGGCGCCGTCCGCCCCCGGGACGAATTGTAATCAGGTTAGTGCCCATTGACCGGATGCGTGCGAGGACATCGGTCTTGAGGCCCTGCCCAATGGCCACAACAACGAGCACCGCCGACACACCAATAATCACGCCCAGCATAGTCAGCACCGACCGGGACTTATTGGCAACTAAGCTCATATATGCTGTACGCATTGCCTCAATGAGGTTCACTAAATCTCACCTGTTCCCCCGACCTCGTGGTTACGTTTGTCGCTGATGATCTCCCCGTCTACCAGTTGAACCGTGCGCTTGCAGCGATCCGCCACGTGAGGGTCGTGTGTCACCATAATCAAGGTTATCCCTGCAGCACTAAGCTCATCAAACATCTGCAGGATCTCCTCGCCCGTGGCGGTGTCAAGGTTACCAGTTGGCTCGTCGGCCAATACTATGCGCGGGTTATTCACTATAGCTCGCGCCATCGCCACGCGCTGCTGCTCGCCACCGGAAAGCTCCGTCGGGCGATGGTCTGCTCGATCACCCAGGCCAACGCGTTCCAGAGCTTTGAGAGCCAGCTCGTGGCGGTTTTTGACTCCAGCATAGATGAGGGGCAGCTCCACGTTCTGCAGTGCCGTCGCCCGAGGCAGTAGATTGAACTGCTGAAAGACGAAGCCGATCTGCTGCCTGCGGGTGGCAGCAAGTCTGTCCGGTCCGAAGCTGCTAACGTCCTCCCCGTCCAGCAGGTAAGTGCCGCGTGTTGGTGTGTCCAGGCAGCCCAATAGGTTCATCAGCGTGGATTTGCCCGAGCCCGAAGGTCCCATAATGGCCACGTAGTCGCCCGCTTCGATTGTGATGCTCACCCCACGCAGGGCACGAACCTCAACAGTCCCCATCCGATAGATTTTATGTAGATCGTTCGTCTCAATCAACGGCATAGACTCTCTCCTGCTCTGTGATACGGCGCTCTATCACCTACGCCTCATCATAAAAGTAGCCCGGCGCGCGGTACGTGCCGCATCTCGCGACGGCCCCACCACCTTCCTGCAGGCCGCTGATGATTTCAGTCTGTTCGTAGTTAGTTATACCCACCTCCACATAGCGACGCTGGGGCTCACTACCCGGCGCAGGGACCACCAGCACAGCAGGTTTTTCACCGGAGCGATCAATGGCTGAGTCGGGCACCAGCAGTACGTTCTTGCGCTCTGCAGTGAGGATGGTGACATCCGCCGTCATCCCGGGGCGCAGCTCGGGATGCAGGTCCAGAACCTTAATGCGAACAGGGAAGTAGACCACGTTCTCCTGCTCCTGCCCCCGGGGATAGAGCTTATCTACCCGCCCCTTGATGGTGACATTGGGGAGAGTTTCCACGCTAATATCCACTGGTTGGCCGACCCGGACCCGGGAGATATCTACCTCGTCAACGTCAGTCATCACATACATCTCGGTGATGTCTGCAATAGTCACAATGGCGGTGCCTTGAGCCAGGGCGGCAGTACCTGCTGGTATCACCGTGCCTTCT
>JALGTS010000131.1 GCA_029821255.1 Candidatus Zipacnadia bacterium | reverse complement strand
ATCCGCTACCCCGGGCGAGCGGAACGGCCACACGCTGCTGGCCATCATCGCTAATCACCACACGCAGTGTCTCTTCCGTGCCGGCTGTTGAGGGTAGTTTGCGCCGGAGTCGGACCCGGAGGACCTGGTGCTCCTCCTCAGTGAGACCGAGTCTGCGCCTAAGCAGCGGCCTAACAAACCTTTGCAGGCTCATCCACGCTGCTACCGAATAGCCAGGCAGGCCAATGACAGGTGTGTTGTCTATCCAGCCCAGCGCCAGTGGCTTGCCGGGCATCATCTCTACTCCATGCACTAACAGCTCGCCAAGCTGCGCAATGGTATCAGGCACAAAATCACTGCTACCTGCCGAGGACCCAGCTATTATCAGCAATAGATCACTACCTGCAGTCGCCTGACTTATGGCCTGAGTCAGAGCGACTTTGTCGTCAGGAACCGGCTTCTGCAGTTGAGGGATGCAGCCCCATCGGTTTAGCGCCGCGGCCAGCATCGGCCTCCTGTCGGGATAAGCGTAACCTTCGGCTTACATCTTACCGGTATAGTCCATACTTGCGCTGCCAGCAACAGGCCGATATGTCGCGGTTGCAGTTCCTCACCGGCAGTCACCAACAAGTCTCCTGCAGTTACCTCTTCTCCAACCAGTCGGACATGTTGCCCAGGGAAAGCCGCCGCAAGCACTGTTATTGCATCTGACTCTTGGTGGACATCTTCGATTTTGTATACTGCATCTTTGTCGGGAGGGAGGGGATTACCTGTGTTAATTGGCTCAGCCTGCTGGGGAATTTGTAACTTGGCTGGCTGGATCTCTGAGGCTCCGAAAGTGAATTGCGACTGAACGGCGTACCCATCCATCGCTGCAGCAGCAAAGGCGGGAGAGGAAGCCCGTGCGTAGATTGCAGCAGCAGTGACTCGTCCTGCGGCCTGGGTAGTTTCAACTTCTTCTACCGGTAGCTTCGCTAATTCGCTGGCCCGCTCCAGCAGGATACTTTGGGCTTGTGCAGGCTTCATCATCTTCAAATATATTCGCCTATCTGAGTGCATGGTTGGCGGCTATCTCCACAGTATCACCGGCGTCTGCTCGCCTTCAATCAGCCCCTCAATGCCGGTGGCAATCTCAATAAAACCATCAGTCTGTGCCAGCGTTGAAAGGGAAGCCGATTTCCCGAAAATCGGCTGGGCCCATAGTTGGTCGCCGTCGCGTCGCAACTTCACTCTTACATATTCGGTCAGGCCAGCTTCGGATGGTATATTGCGAGTCACTTGTGCGATCTGAGTTGGATCGTGCACCTCGGTGCCAATCAGCCAGCCGATTACGGGCCGCACCAACCGATGGAAGACAATCAGTGCTGAGACCGGATGGCCGGGCAGCCCGAAAATCAGCTTCTCATCGTGGGCGGCTACGATGGTCGGCTTGCCAGGCCGCAGGGCAATACCATCAATGAAGACTTCGTCCATTGTTAGCTCTGCTAAGACCTGTCGAGTTATGTCCTGCGTGCCAGCAGAGCTGCCCCCGGATATCAGTAGGAGATCGCAGTTGCCCAGGGCTGCTCCCGCCGTGCTAAGTAACTCATCTGCATCATCTCGGACGATGCCGAACAAAATCGGCTCACTGCCATTGTCGCGGCAGGCGGCCGCCAGTCCGTAGGCGTTGGCGTCGCGGGTCTGGACAGGGATGGGCTCGTGCTGGGGGGCGACGATTTCGTCGCCGGTGCTGATGATGCCCACTCGCGGCCTGCGGTAGACTTCTACCTCGGTCTCGCCCAGAGCGCTCAACAGGGCGATCTCCGCCGGCCCCAGTACTGCCCCTGGTGCCAGGGCCTGTTCGTTCTGTGGTATGTCCTCGCCCACTTGCTGGACATACTGGCCGGGTGCTGCTGGGCGAAAGATTTGTACCTGGTCTGCACTCATTGGATCGGTGTACTCCACCATGACGACAGCGTCTGCGCCCGCCGGCAGCATCCCGCCAGTAGGGATCTGGGCAGCCTGGCCAGGCTTGACAACGAAATCAGGCGCATGGCCGATATGTACGGTATCGGTAAGTTGCAATACGACTGGATTCGTGGGCGAGGCACTGAAGGTGTCACGGGCGCGGACGGCATAACCATCTCGGATTGCGCGGGGGAAGTGGGGAAGAGGAGTACGCACCGAAACGGCAACAGATAGCCCTCGTCCGACAGCCTCCTGCAAGGACAGTCGCTCTGTGTCCACCCGATGGTTGCCTAAACGCTGGCGACACAGCCGTTGAGCTTTCTGCAAAGAAACTAACTCGCGGAAGGTCTTTGTCTGCATTGCAATGTTACTTTCCCCCCAATGGCTGACAGTCCTTCGTGTAGTGTATTGAACCGGCAGGTAGTATCCAGAGTAGCAGCGAAATATAGTAAGGAGGATTACAGATGACATCAATAAGCGAGCGGCGCGTGGTCGGATTGATCTTAGCTGGTGGCGAGAGCCGGCGACTGAGGCCAGACAAGTGCTGGTGCGAGATCGCTGGTGTTCCCATGATAGTACGAGTCTCGCAGGTTGTTGCTCCGGTAGTCAACGAGACCTTAGTTGTTGGAGGCACCCAAGCACCAACAGGTACCCGACTGGTGCCTGATGACGACCTGGGTGCTGGGCCGCTGGCGGCAATTGCCACGGGAATGCGGGCGACCGAGGCGGCTCTTTATCTGGTTGTTTCGTGTGATATTCCCCTGGTCACGAGCGCGTTGCTCCGATACCTATTGGACAACGCTGACGACGGAGATGCCGTCGTTCCCATTATAGCGGGAGGCCGCGAGCCGCTGTGTGCCGTATATGCCCGGCAGTGCTTGCCAGCAATTAACCAGGCTCTGGCCTCGGGCCGGCGCCGTGTGGATAGTTTCTTCGCAGACGTCCAGGTGCGTTGGGTCGGTGAAACGGAGCTGGCCCGATTCGGCTCACCGGAGCGGCTGTTCTTCAATGTTAATACTCCAGATGATTTAGTGCGGGCCCAACAAATGCTTACAATAAACAGAGGTGGTAGCATAGCCGATGGGACTGGTTGAGGGTACTAATCATTCACAATGCCTGGAAGGTCAAGCTATGCGCAGTATCTCCCGCCCTGTTGATATCTTCCAACAGAGCAGTCAGCCAGTCTCCAAAGAGGTACTCGTGCCGGTTGAGCGAGCGCTGCACCTGCGCGTCAATGATAAGCTGGCAGCAGTCCTTATGCGCCAGCCCGGCAACGATCTGGAGTTGGCTGTAGGCTACTGTTTCACGGAGGGTTTGGCCACCAACACTGCCGCGTTGCTTTCGGTCCAGCACTGCGAGGAGGAGGTCAATACTGTTAATGTATTGATTGCGGGCTCGCCTCCGGCCCAACCCCGGAGGATAGGGACGGAATGCACCGGTGCAGACCAGATGGTGGGGGAGTTGCCTGCGCCACTTGATATAGACTCTGATATGACCTGGCCTGCTCACCAGCTACTAAATATGTCTGTCCAGTTTCGTGCCCACCAACGGCAGCATAAGCTATCCGGGGGTGTCCACGGCGCTGCGTTGTTTGACCGTGACGGCAAGCTGGTGGTGCTGCGCGAAGACATTGGCCGGCACAACGCGATGGACAAGGCGGTAGGCTACAGCGTACTGCACGATCTGCCGCTGACTGCCATGGCGCTTATGGTCAGTGGGCGGGCCAGCAGCAACATGGTACTCAAGGCTGTCCGTGCCCGCATACCCCTACTGGCCACGATGTCGCATACTACTTCTCTGGGCTGGAAACTGGCCGACCACCTGGGTCTCACACTGGTTACTTATCTGCGAGGCAAAAGCTTTCGCATCTGCTGCCATTCAGTCCGCATTGCCCAGATGACTACGCCCTCTTAGAACAGCCCAACCGTGATGCCGTTCTCGTCAATGTCAACATCTACTGCTGCCGGACGGGTAGGCAACCCGGGCATGGTCTGCATTTCGCCGCATAGTGGATACAGGAAGCCCGCCCCCAGCGAGGGCCGAATGTCGCGAATGGGCAGAGTGAAGCCCTCAGGGCGACCCTTGAGATCGGGGTCGTGGCTGAGTGACAGATGGGTTTTCGCCATGCAGATAGGCAGATTGTCCAGGCCCTGTTCAGTGAACTGGCGGATCTTGCGCTCGGCGATGGCCGAGTAATCCACGGCACCAGCACCATAGATCTCCGTAGCAATCGTTTCTATCTTCTCTTTGATCGGTGCATCGAGCGGATATAGGAACCTGAAGTCGTTGTCATGTGCACACACCTCCACCACTGCTTCAGCCAAATCGGCGCCACCCGGGCCACCCTCACCATGCACGCGCGTCTCCACAGCGGCCTTAGCGCCTGCTGCCAGAGCCTCTTCTTGTAAGGCCTTTAACTCTTCAGCAGTATCATCAGGAAAGACGTTGATGGCCACTACCACTGGCAGACCCATCTTGCCCATATTCTCAATATGCTTGGCGAGATTAGCGCAACCAGCGCGCAATGCGGCCATATTAGGCTTGACAATCTCGTCCATCGGCGGTTTGCGGCCTGGCTTGAACTCAAAGGCCCCTCCGTGCATCTTCAGGGCCCGGACTGTGGCCACGATCACTACCGCCGAGGGAGTCATTCCTCCCACCCGGCACTTAATATTCACGAATTTCTCCGCACCGCAGTCAGCCCCAAAGCCGGCTTCGGTTACCACATAATCTGCCAGCTTTAGGGCAATACAAGATTGGGCTTGATGGCATCCTTCATTAGTACAGTCATTGCTCCCGCAGCGTTCAGGTCTTCGGCGGTAATGGGGTTGCCATCGCGGTCGTAAGCGACTTGGATGCGACCGAAGCGCTTGCGGATGTCGGCAAGGCCGCTGGTCAGCGCCAGAATAGCCATAACCTCGGAGGCCACCGTAATGTCAAACTGCGCCTCACGGGGCCAGCCCCCACGCCGGCCACCCAGGCCGATGACTATGTTGCGCAGGGCCACGTCATTCATATCCACCCCACGGTTCCAGCTAATAGTGAACGGATCAATGTTCAGCGGGTTATTGTGCCATAGGCTGGCATCAATCATTGCCGCCAGCAGGTTATTAGCTGCGCCGACAGCGTGAATGTCACCAGTGAAGTGCAGATTAATCTCTTCCATCGGCACTGCTTGTGCATATCCTCCGCCACAGGCACCACCCTTGATGCCGAAGGTCGGGCCCATGGATGGTTCACGTATGGTCGCCATTGCCTTCTTGCCGATATGACGTAACGCTTGAGCCAGGCCCAAAGTGACCACAGTTTTTCCTTCTCCTAAAGGCGTAGGGGTGATGGCGGTCACCAATATGAGCTTGGCATCAGGGACATCGGCGAGTCGGTCAAGGATAGACAGGTCAACCTTGGCCATATAGTCGCCGTACAGCTTCAGCTCCTCGCGCAAGATCCCTGCATCCTTGGCTACGTCTACAATCGGACGCAATTCAGCTTGTTGGGCAATTTCCAGATCGCTTAGCATAACTGACTTCCTTTCTCTAATAAGCTGTTTGGTGCTTTGGCAATAGGCATTGCATTATGTTTGTTATTGCGAGAATCTTGTGGCTACGGTATCAGCGATAATCCCGTAGATTATGCCGAAGACGAGGAAAACGATTCCTCCCTCTGGGCGCCCGTCAAGAAAGGGAATTATGCTCATCGCCGTGGTTATTATTGCGCCAATAAGAGCGCCTCTGGTGACAGGATGTAACCTTATGTTTTCTCCGATACCTACAAAGAGACCAATTAGTAAGCGATTGTA
>JALGTS010000130.1 GCA_029821255.1 Candidatus Zipacnadia bacterium | reverse complement strand
GCGAGCTTATCCCTGGCTTTATTGATGCCGGGCTGGATGTGCTTCAGAGCCTGCAGCCGGGGACGCGCGGGATGGATCACCAGCGCATCAAGCGGGAGTTTGGTCGTGATCTGGCCTTCCAGGGCGGAATAAGCGTACAAACGACCATGCCGCGGGGAACACCCGCCGAGGTACGCACACAAGTCAAACACCTGTTTGAGATTATGAAGCCCAACGGCGGATTCATCGCGGGCACCAGCCATAATATCCAGGCGGACACTCCGGTAGAGAACGTCCTGGCCCTGATTGAGGCCTATCACGAATTCGGTGCCTACGATTGACGGACGCCCAGCAGCAATGAAGGCATGCTCCGACGATCGCCCCCTTATCGGGTCTTCATCCGACGCAGATCAGACCATTGAAATGCGCCCCACAGCGGAGTATCTACCGGCCGGCCGGGTACCAACTCAAACCAGGGATCGCCGCCGTGGGCCAGGATGTGCGCCGACTGTGCCGGCATATAGCCCTGCAGCAACAACGCCTTCATCCGCCCGCCCTGGTCGCGCGCCAGATCCACAATCAATACCACATGGCCGGGGCTGCCGGCTTGGATGAAGAAGTCGCCGGCCTGGATGTCGTGAGCTGGCACCCAGTTACTATCTTTGATCAGCGAAATAGTCCCACACCAGGCGAAGACCGCCTCAAGATAACGCTGAAAGTTCTCCCGGGAGGCGTTGGGCGCAGCGTCTTGACGGAACTTCAACTTGTTCCCTTGTAAATGCGGACGATAGCCCTGCCTCCACTTCGACCAGGAGATGACCCCATCGGAGGTGAGGTTAAAAACGATCTCGCTCTGGCGGCCCTTCCACCACATAAATTCAGCCCACAACCGCATAATCACATCGGCGCATTCCTGATTCCTGTAGATATCTAAGTCAATAACGCCAGCCAGCACCGCGCTGTTAGCTGGGAGAATGACTGAGCCACTGCGACTGCGCACCGGTGTTCCTGCGCGACGCATCGGCAGATTGCGCAGCCACTGCTTCCAGCTACCCTCGGCCACAGCAGAGCGCTGAAAGCCTGCCGGCGGGAGAAAGTGCCCCGCTAAAGGCGTGTAGCTTTCTTCGGTCTTAGGCCAGGGGTAGTCGGAAGCCCTGCGGGCTGGTGCCGCGGAAGTGAAGCCTGTCAACGGGCGACACCCTACCAGCAAAGCAACTGTGAACATCGTACCCAAGATTGCTTTGTGCCAGCAGTTCATTTAGGTCATCCAGCAAACGGCCCCCCGGCCAGGTTGGCTGCTGGCAAGGACGGAAGATTCCGCCCGCCCGATCAGCATCGTCTCATCGGGTAGATGTCCAGCAACACCCCGCCGTTGCCCGGAAGCCCGGGAACAGGTACTGCTTTCTTCCTCCGGGGGCGGCACTTGCTGCTTCGCTAACTATCTTAGCGCGAGTAAGTCGCTATAGTCTCGGCTTTGGCGAGAACCTTGCCTTCGAGTGCCGCGTGAACTTCCCTGGCCTTGGCTCCCGGGCTGAGTTCCAGGTGCTCACCCAACGCATACAGGCGGAAGAAGTAGCGGTGCGTCTTCCCGCGAGGTGGCTGCGGGCCGCCGTAGCCAATTTCGCCAAAATCGTTTGTGCCCTGCTTGGCACCATCCAGGTCGGGCAGAATCGGCTTCGGCGCAACCCCTTCGGGCAATTCAGTCCGGTCCGGCGACAGCCCCCAGATCAACCAATGGGTCCAAGTGCCCACCGGTGCATCGGGATCATCACAGATCAAGACCAACTCCACCGCCTGCTCCGGTACACCTGACCACTGCAGCGGGGGGCTGAGGTCCTGGTGCTCGCGGGTGTATTTGTCAGGCAGACGCTCACCTGGAGCGAAGGCCTCACTGGTAATCTCCATTGTTATCGTACCTCTCTCTTCTTCAGATTGTGCTCCTGTCTGTGAAGGCGGAGGCTTCTTCGCTACCGGAGGCTGCGTTGGCGGTGCTTTCTGTTCGGGTCGGCAGCCTGCAATGCCACCTACTACCAACAGTACAAACAACAACGCTGCTATACGGGCAAAAGCAGCCCTGGTCACTATCATCCCTCCTCGCCTATACCGATAAGGTGGTTTTCTTAGTAGTGTATGCAATGGGTGGGTATACTTACACTATAGCCAATCAATTGGACTTGTCAACCCGATTCTGCACGCTGGCAGACAGCGTGGAATAGGGCACCGAAAGAGGCAGAGCAAATGACCATCTCGCGCCACACCTTTTTCCTCATAGCAGGCCTGGTGGTAATGGTAGGCCTTATTGTGGTCTGGTGGCTTGCTCACCCCCAGAAAAGTGACCGACAGCAGATCGTTGACCTACTACGACGTGCGGAACAGGCTATTGAGCACCAAGACCTCCGTGGCTTGATGAAGGCGATATCAGAAGACTACGACGACGGCACCTACAGCAAAAGAGAGCTGCGGCGGGCGGCTCTGGCTGGATTCCGCGAGGTGAGGACTATCAAAATCACTCCAGTTCTGCGCAGGCTGGAGATTAGCGGTGAGCAGGCCCGTGCCGAGCTTGATGTAGACGTGTGGATTGATACCGACAGTCCTCACCCCACCATGCACTTAGCCCTGTGGGTGGAACTGAACAATAAAACCGGCCCGTGGCTCGTGACCCGTGCCGGTGGGGACTGGCCAGATGCCCCGCAGCGATCATTCCCTTATGAGTAATGATCAATATAATATGTCGGTATCACCAACAGGCCCCAGCTCAGTATGGCATCTGTGAGACAGACTTGCCAATGAGGGCCAAGGCAATAGTGCCCATCCCTACTAATCCCATACCGCAGGCGAAGCCGGCGGCAAGAACCGTAGCATACTGCTTCCAGCGACGCGCCCCGAATTTAGGTACGAAGTAGAACTGGCTGATCAGTGCACCCACCATCTGAGGAATGACGTCATGGGGCAGGATTCCACCAAGTCCACGGACTATACCATAAACCAGAAGAAGAGGCAGGCGGAATGCGGAGAGCACCGCATACATGGATAGCGCTGCGACAAATCCGCCAATGGCATAACTAAACCGCCACGCCTTGTAGAAGACGCTTTGCTCGGGGTTAATGGTGGAGGTCAGCCACAGACCCTGCTGCAAGGCACTAAGTGGCCACATCTTCTGGGCATATGGATAGTACGCTGAGGGGATAGGCGCCAGCCGCCAAACAAACTGCCAGAAAATAAAACTACACACGATGCTGATTGGAAGGAGCGTGAATACCTCGGCTTTGATAAGGCTGACTATTTTGTTGCCCGTCAGCTCTAACACGCGGAACTCCTGGGCAGCACCTCCCATGTTGAACCTCGGTATCGGCGCAAACCAGATGTCAACACCCTTGTAACCGCTGAAGATGATCGTTGCCTCCCTGACCATGGGAATACCGAAGTACTGCCCTACCAACCCGATTAGACGGGCGTTAATGTACGATTCCAAGGGGCTAATCAGGAAGGCAAAACCGATGATAAAGATAATCGGAAAAGCTGTCACCAAGATAGCGCAGAGCGCGACATAGGCAACCGCAGCCAGAGAATAGCAGCTAATGGGTATCCAGAGCGGGAAGTCGCCGCGGCCGCGCGGCGGTTGCCAGGTTCCTCGAGTTTTCTCACCCCGGGCCCGAGCTTGCCGATCGTAAACCCATTTCCTGTAGATCTCATAGAAACCGATAACCGCTACAGCTGCAGAAACACCAATTCCGATGCTGAAATAGAAGTCAATCTGGTTATAGAACATCGTGTTGATGGTGTCCATCCCCGGCCGCCAGGTATGGAGGATGCCTGCCCGATATAACATGGGGTTGACAATCGCCATACCCATAGCGGCAACAAAGCTGCCCACAACGGCCCAGAAAGGCACGACGAAGCCATTGATGATGCTGCCGATATTAGTCATAAAGCCCATCGGGACGGCGGGGAGGACACTCTGAATAGTACGGGTCAAATCAACCCAAGGAATCGGTATTAACTGTACCGGTTCGGTCATCATCACCCCGGTAATGGTCGGGATACACAGGTAGATAGCGCCGAAAACCAAACCAATCATCGCACCGATGGAGAAGGTACGCCAGCGCCAGGTTTCCTCCTTGCCGCCGGCCTCAGCTAACGCGGTCGCGCCCTGAGCTGTAATGGCAGCAAACGGGAAAGGCAGGTTCTCATAGTCGGAGGTGATACGGAACACAGTGTAGCCCATACCGAACCAGACCATCCGGCCCAGCACTTGGCCGACTACTGTGAGCACGATAGGGATCACCCAGTCGGGATGGAAGAAGGTCCGCTGGGCCAACGCCGGG